>JAHLFT010000007.1 GCA_018883635.1 Candidatus Lactobacillus pullistercoris | reverse complement strand
TTGTTAAATTAGAAAATCAAACTTTAGTAGGAGTTAAGGACCCAGAAAAAAAGCCATTATCTTCTTCAAAGTACTTACTTGCAACTAAGTCACAACTTGATTTTGTTAGTCAATTACGACATATGCCTAGTCAAAAATTAATAACATATATTAATAATTTCATTAAATAAGCCGCGCTTTTAATGCGGATAAGACAAAATTTTGGTAAAATGATTAGGTTGAAAGTGTTTGATGAAAACACAGATTTTTGGAGGTTTTTCTTCTATGGCAATTGACTTTAGTAAATATATTGCAAATGTTAAGGATTTCCCAAACAAGGGAATAATTTTCCGTGACATTACGCCCATTTTACAAGATGGTGATCTATACCGGGCAGCAACTCATGAATTAGCTGAATATGCAAAAAAACGTGGGGCAGAAGTAATCGTTGGACCAGAAGCTAGAGGCTTTATCGTGGGTTGTCCTGTTGCTACAGAACTTGGAGTTGGCTTTGTACCAGCTCGTAAACCACATAAATTACCAAGAGAAGTTGAAAGTGCTTCTTATGACTTGGAATATGGTTCAAATGTTTTGGAAATGCATAAAGATGCCATTAAACCTGGTCAAAAAGTAGTTATTTGTGATGACTTAATGGCTACAGCAGGAACACTTCACGCTACCAAGCAATTGATTGAAAATCTTGGCGGTGTGGTTGTCGGTGCAGCCTTTTACATTGAACTTGTTGATTTAAAGGGAAGAGAGCAATTCCCTGACACCGATATTTATAGCTTAGTTAAATATCATGGCTCATAATTGAATTTGCATAAAAAAAGATAGGCAAGTAATGATTTTTATATAAATGAAAATAAGCAGGATTGTCTGCTTATTTTTTTGGCTAAAAAAATTGTATACAGCTTATGCTCTTGAAGCTATTGCTTATATTTTGTTAGAACAATACTATACATTTGTAAGCGGCTTAGATTAAAGGAGCATAATTATGAAAAATGGAACTTATAAAGCAAAATCACAAGGCTTCCATCCAGCTGTGACAGTAACAACGACAATAGAAAACATTGATAAATTAAGAAAGGGTGATTGTATGCGACTGAGGCAAGCAGAGATGAAGGATTTCGATCGAATTATTGAAATTCTAAAAGACGGAAAAAACCAGTTAGCAGAACATGGTGTTGATCAGTGGCAAGGTGATTATCCTTCCTTAGATCAAATCAGGGAAGATATTGAGAAAGGCCAAGCTTTTCTTGCAGTTTAGCAGGATAATCAAACTGTTGGTGCAATTTCAATTGTTAAGGCACCGGATCATTCATATGATCAAATGACAGGAAAGTGGCTCATTCAAACGAATGATTACGTGGTGATTCATCGCTTAGCTATTCACTCTGATCATGCTGGACATGGTTATGCGACTAAGCTTTTTCAAGAAGTGATTCGGCAAATTTATGAGAATCATCCGCAAATTAAATCGATTCGCATTGATACGCACGAAGATAATAAAGCGATGCAGCATTTGATTGACAAGATGGACTTCACCCGTGTGGGCACATTGCATGGAGTGTATTGTAAGGGCCAGATTTCATATGTCTATGAAATGATTACTAATAGTACTGAGAAAAATTAAAAATTAAACCAAAAATGCATATAAGTTATCGGCTGGATTTTTTACATAAAATTACAAGATTGGCGATAAGAGACGGGAGAAATACTGCTTAAACTTACGCCATCTAGATTGCTTGGCAAAATACTCATTAGTCATTAAAGTTGATTTCTTTAGATCATTTTCAAAAATTGTCTTTAATTTTTCTGCCAATTCGGGGCTGTAGTTAAAACTATTGACTTCAAAGTTCAAACTGTAACTTCTAAAATCTTGATTTGCGGACCCTACAGAAGAAATATTTGATCCAGAAGCCATGGTCTTGGCATGGATAAAACCATTATCATATTTATAAACTTTAACGCCGTTGGCTGTTAAATACTTTGCATAATATTCTGTTGCGCGATAAACGAAAACGTGGTCAGCCATGCAAGGAACCATCACTCTAACGTCTACTCCACTCTTAGCGGCAATGATTAATGCTTCTAAAATTGGATCTTCAGGAATCAAATAAGGTGTTTGAATATAAACATATTTTTTGGCAGTTGCAATGATTTCTTGGTAAGAACGGCGAATTGCTGCATTATCTGAGTCAGGACCCGAAGAAACGATTTGCATTGGGACGTAATCATTATTATTTTGTCTTTTAACCTCAAAATCTTTTAACCAATCTAAATCAAATTTTGGTAAACGTGATTTACGACATGAGGTATTCCAATCCATGGCAAATCTAATTTCCATCATTGAAGCAGCTTGTCCGGATACACGTAAATGCGTATCACGCCAGTGTCCAAATTTCTCAGAGCGATCAACGTATTGATCACCAATGTTGAAACCACCGATGTAGCCCAGTTTATTGTCAATGATAATAAGTTTACGGTGTAAGTGATAATTGACACGTGGTGTTCTGAACCAATATTTACTTGAAGTAGAAATAAATGGCTGGGCATAACCACCAAGTTCGCGTAAATGATCGTAAAAAGAAGGCTTAATGCCGCGTGAACCACTAGCATCATAAATCACCCGCACTTGAATTCCACGCTTTTGTGCTGCTTCTAATGCCCTTAAAACGCGATTACCGATTTGATCATTGAAAAAGGTGTAGAATTCGACATCAATTCTCTCTTCAGCTTGATCAATTTTTCTAATTATATCGTCAAACAAGGTAGATCCGTCGGTAAAGACTTTAACTTTGTTATTATAAGTTAAAATTGCATTATCGTTACTTAAGTTTAATTCGACTAGATGTCGCGTTCGTGGTTTGCGATCCTTTTTAGGTAAAAGATCGTGTTTGCGTAATTCTTCGTGTTGTTTCTTTAAAAATTTAACTCGTAATTCTTCCTGCTCACTTTTAATGGCAAAAATTTCATCATGAGTTAGTTTTCGTCCTAAAAATAAATATAAAATAAAGCCCACGTAGGGAAGGACACTTAACACTAACAGCCAGGCCCAAGTTGAAGCAATATTGCGGCGACTTCTAAAAACGGTCCAAATAGCAAAAGCTATATTAATTAACCACAAAAATTCAATTATTCGTCGAATAACATCCCAAGTCCAAATCATTTTTCTTCTTCCTTAATCTCAAAATTTGTAACAAAGTCTATTTTAACAAACGTTGATATTAAAGGGTAAATGCAACTCATTTTTTGCCAAACTAATATATATGAAAGCGCTTAGGCTGTAATTAGTTAAATAACATTTAAATAAATGATAAACTGCGCTTGATTCGAATTTAGAAAATATCTTTCTAAATGTTTGTATTTTCTAAAGGAGGAATTATAATGGCTCATTCTTGGGTTTTAAATTATTTTAATGACTTCTTCGGAACGATGATCCTGATTTTATTTGGTAACGGTTCAGTTGCCAATTCATTTTTAAAAGTAACAACAGGTAATCCTGGTGATACGAAAGCCAATGGTGGCTGGGTGCTGATCTCCTTTTCCTTCGGCTTTGGTGTTATGATTCCAGCCATGCTATTTGGCAGTATTGCGATCAATCCAGCGCTACAGCAGTAGCAGGCACTTTTCCGTGGGTGCAGGTAGCACCGTACCTGTTTTGTCAGGTCTTAGGTGCAATTTGCGGGCAATTATTAGTCGTCGCAATTTATTGGCCGTACTTTAGGCAAACGACCAATCCTGAACTTGTTTTTGCTTGTTTCTTCACCTTTGATCATGCCCATAATATATGGAATGGTTTTGTCACGGAAGTTGTCGGCACAGCTGTAATGATGTTCGTCGCCATTGGGCTTATGCCTGGATTCCGATTGTCGGCCCAATTTTAGGTGGGATCATTAGCATCTTTTGTTGTAAGATTCCATTTGGATTATGAAAAATAACCTGTGAAATGATTAATTTCACAGGTTATTTTTATTAATAGAGATTAAAATATAATCATTTAGTTCTTAGCAATATGGTTGATGTAAAAATGATATGGAAGATCAACAAGGACAGCTGCCACAATTGAAACAGCAATTACTAAAAGTAGTGATTGCCAGCTGATTTGTACCATTGCGACACCAAGGATTGCTAATACTGCACTAAGAACAGCGTCAGCTAATTCAACGTAAACCACAGTCTTAGATGGAGCGGATTGCCAGAAGAATTTACGTGTTCTAGTAAGTGCAACTGTAATTAATGACGTAAATACTAAGTACAAGAATGAAAGGGTTGAGACTTGTCCTTGAGGAAAGCCAGCTTTAGTTAAGGCAATTAAGAAGATAATGCCGATAATTACCCAGCCCGCTGTCAAAGTTAAGGCTGTTTTAGTCAATTCCAAAATGTTCCAATTTTCCGGTTTATTCGAGATCTGAACATTATCAGTCGCAATTGTAATTACGACAAGAGAGTTAAGAATTGAGTAAAGAACCATTGCATTGAAAGCAATTGGCAAGTATCTGAAGAGGATGTAACCAAGAGTTAAAATGATGGTTAATTCTGAAGTTCTGGAAATTTTAGTCAAAGCCCAAGTTGACATTCTTTGATATACACGGTGTCCGGCATCTAAAATATGTAGGATTGGTGTTAAACCATCTTTCATCAAAACCATCTTAGATGAACGTTTAGCAACATCAGCGGCTTCAGAAACTGCAATACCGACTTCGGCTTGCTTAAGAGCAGGGGCATCGTTAACACCGTCACCAGTCATTCCCACGATGAAGCCTTTCTTTTGGAACAACTTAACCATTCTCAATTTGTCTTCAGGAAGAACGTCGGCGATACCGGCGATTTCTTTAACATGAGTATTTTCATCAAAATCATGAATTGAAATTACTTTACCAGTTAAACCAACTTCTTTAGCGACATTAGCAGCAGTCTTTTGGTTATCACCAGTAAGCATAATACACTTAATGCCGCGATTCTTAAGCTTAGCAAGAGTTGCCTTAGAATCTTTTCTAATCTTATCCTTCAAGATAAAGACTCCAGCTAATTTATCATCGATTAAAACTGCTACTGAACGACCAGCTGCAAAGTCAATATTTTTAACTTCTTCATTGGCATCAGGATCGATCTGAGACAATTGCTTAAAAGATCCTAATTTAATATTTTGATTTGCGATAGTTGCCATTGAATAACCAATTGCAGAAGTGAAAGGTGTAAAGTTATCTGGTTCTTGATATGAAATCTTCTTTTGCTTTAAGTAGTCCTTCAAAGCATTATCGATAATACTTGAGTTTCTTTGATCAATGGCAGCTGAAGCCATTTGAATGACTTCGTCGTCATTAAGATTAGTAAAGTTGGTCCAACTGTAAACAGAAGTCTTATTTTCAGTAATTGTTCCTGTCTTATCAAGTAACAATAAATTCAAGTTAGCGGCATCCTGGATACCGGTTAAATCTGAAGTTAAAATGCCTTGTTTACTTAAATATTTTGCTTCAACTGAGTTAGATACTGCAAAGGTTGAAGGCATTGCCACAGGAATAGAGGCAATAAACATCATGGCAAGGAATGGTAATAATTCCAAAATATTGTCTTTTCTGATGATTGCTACTACTAAAACAATGGCAGTTAAAGTTAAGGCAATTGTACATAAGGCAAAAATAATCTTAGTTAACAATTGTTGCAAGTGACCAGGAGCCGCCGATTTGTTAATCAAGTTAATCGTTTTACCGGCACGAGATTTTGCTCCGATGGCATTGACAAGAGCTAAACCAGAACCAGTAACAATTGTGGTTCCTGAGTATAATTGTGAATCTTCTGCCTTTTTAACAGGTTTTGATTCCCCAGTAATTGAACTTTCATCAATTGCCAAGTTACCTGAAACTAATTTCATATCGGCTGATAACACATCACCAGCTTTTAAACTGACCAAATCACCGACAACTAAGTTCTTTGAATCGATGTATGACCATTTACCATCACGTTCAACGGAGACAGTTGGTGTCAATTGGTGAGAAATGCTGTCTAACACTTTACGTGATTGCTTCTTCTTGGAAGCACCATTCCAGGCAGCGAATAAAAGCATGCCGACAATGAAAAGAGCTTGGATTTGTTTACCTAGGACAAATTCAAGAATTAAAGCAGCTTCTAGAATCCAAGCTGAGAGGTTCCAGAGCTTACTTGCAAATTCCTTCCAAAAATTATATTTGGGTTCAGGCACTTCGTTATAACCGTCTTCTTTTAATCGTTTTTCGGCTTCGGCTTGAGTTAAACCATGAATCTTACTTGTCATTTTATCTCCTCCGATTTTTCTTCTTATATAAGTTATCACAGATGTTGAGTTAGATAAAATATTAGCTTAATATAAGTGATATACAAAAATTAAATATCTATTTAGGAGTATTAACTTATTATGAATTTAAAACAATTGCGCTATTTTTTAGTCGTTGCTCAAGAAAAACAAATTACGGCCGCCGCAAAGCGATTATTTATTGCTCAACCGCCATTGTCTTATCAGTTAAAGCAGTTAGAAAAAGAATTGAATGTCAAATTGTTTACGAGAACTTCTCATGGAATTGAATTGACAGATGCTGGTAAAGAATTAGAGGCGTATGCCACGCAGATTTTATCCTTAGCCGATAGTGCTCGTGATCAGGTTGAAAAAACGGCACATGGGGAGCTAGGAACAATCAAGATTGGAACAGTTTCTTCATCAGTGGGAGAGTTGCCTACTAGTAATTTAAAGAAACTAAAAAAGTATTATCCAAATATCTCGTTTGCTGTCCATGAGGATAATACTTTTGGTGTCATTGAAAAATTAAATAATGGAACGGTGGATTTAGGACTCGTCCGAACGCCTTTTAATCATCGCGGCTTTGATGCTAAAACGATTACTGATGAACAAATGATGGCTGTCACGACTGATCGCAAAATTTTAGAAAAAGATTCAATTAGTATTCGTGAGTTAAGTAAAAAGCCACTAATCATTTATCGCCGTTTCGAAGAAATTTTTAATACTAGTTTTTCTCATCAAGGGCTTAAACCATATTATGCAGTGAAATGTGATGATGCACGGACTGCCATTTTATGGGCAAAGAATGAAATGGGGATCGCTCTTGTACCAGAATCGATTGCTAACTTATATGCTGAAGATATTTGTATTCCAGTGCAATATGCTAGTTGGCATACTCATTTGCAATTGATTTGGCCGAAGGCGAGGGTATCACCGTTGATAAAGAAAATTATTGATTTAATGTAAAAAAAAGACTTGCGATTGCAAGCCTTTTTTATTACTGATTAATTCGAAAGAATTAATCCTTGTCAAGTGAGTCTGGGAAGAATGCCAAACGTTCGCCTTCGCCAAGTTCTTCTTCGATTTCAAGTAAGCGGTTGTACTTTTCAACACGTTCTGAACGAGCTGGAGCACCAGTCTTCAATTGACCACCGTTGATAGCAACAGCAAGGTCAGCGATGAAGGTATCACCAGTTTCACCTGAACGGTGAGAAATCATAGTGTTGTAACCGTTCTTACGTGAAAGACGGATAGTTTCAAGGGTTTCAGTAACAGTACCAATTTGGTTCAACTTGATCAATGATGCGTTACCGGCACCTTCCTTGATAGCCTTCTTCAAAAGCTTAGGGTTAGTACAAATGAAGTCATCCAAAACGATTTGAAGACGATCTTTGTGGCTTTGAGTAAACTTAACCATACCTTCAACATCGTTTTCGTCGTATGGGTCTTCCATAGAAATTAATTCTGGGAATTCAGCAAGCAACTTGTCGTAGTAGTCGCTTAATTCATCACCAGTAAGAACTTTACCTTCAAGGTGGTACTTACCATCTTCCTTGTTGTAGAAGTATGAAGCAGCACAGTCGCAAGCAATAGCGATATCTTCACCAGGCTTGTAACCAGCCTTGATAATTGATTCGTGCAAAGCCTTCAAAGCTTCTTCTGAATTCTTCATGTTAGGTGCAAAACCACCTTCATCACCCAAACCAGTTTCGTAACCCATGTCTTCCAAAACCTTCTTCAAGGTGTGGTAAGTGTTAACGATCTTTTCAAAACCATCACGGAATGAAGTCTTCTTAACTGGAGTAATCATGAATTCTTGAATGTCAATTCCGTTGTCAGCGTGTTCACCACCGTTGATAACATTGTGGAAAGTTTGAGGCATTTCAAGGTCAGTACCACCAAGGTAACGGTACAATGGTTGGTGAGTATCCTTAGCTGCAGCAGCTGCAACGGCCATAGAAACACCCAAGATAGCGTTAGCACCAAGGCGACCCTTGTTTTCAGTACCATCTAAGTCGATCATAGTCTTATCAACTAATGGTTGGTTGTGTGGATCCATACCCTTTAATGCCTTAGCAATTTCAGTGTTAACGTTGTTAACAGCCTTCATAACACCTTTACCACCAAGACGTGCATCGCCATCACGTAATTCAACAGCTTCGTTTTCACCAGTTGAAGCACCAGATGGAACTTCAGCTTTACCAACTACACCGTTTGAAAGAGTAACGAAAACTTCAACAGTTGGGTTACCACGTGAGTCAAAAATTTCAAGTGCATGAACATTTTCAATGACTGATTTTAACATCAAAAAAAACCTCCTAAAAATATCTGATGTGATACCGGTTTATAAGTATCGCCATCATGAAGAACTATTTGCTCTTCAACTACAACTCAAATTTTAGCCTAACTTTGTGATTGTGTAAACATATGAAACCGATTTCACGGATTAAATTTTAATAAAGACCCATATCCAATAAAAAATCTTTACGATATAATTAAAAATATAGCAAAGTAATAAATTTTAAGAGGTTACAAAATGAATGACGTAAGACTAATTATTGATTCTAGTTCTAACGATCTAACCAATAAGAAAGAAAATTTAATTGTCGTTCCACTAACAATTTCATTCGGCGGTGAAAATTATTTAGATAATGATAGTCTTAATATTTCTACTTATCTTGAAGCAATGAAAGAAAATAAAATTGCCGGTAAGACTTCATGTCCAAGTATTGATGATTGGCTAACTGCACTTGATGGTGCTGAAAAGGCGATTATTTTGACAATGACTAGTAAATTAAGTGGGACATTCTCGTCAGCACTACAAGCTAAGACGATTTATCAAGAAAAACATCCTGATAGTCAAATTATTGTGGTTGACACCCGTTCAGCTGGACCAGAAATGGAAGTTATTTTAGAAAAAGTTCGCGCTTTATTAGATTCTGACATTCGCTGGGTTGACTTAGATGCCGCAATTGCTAAGAAGAAAACAAAGACTCACTTATTGTTCGTCTTACAATCTTTGCATAATTTATCTTTAAATGGTCGGGTTGCACCAGCTCTAGCTAAGATTGCCAAAATGCTCAAGATTAATTTGATTGGGATGGCAAGTAAAGAAGGTAATTTAGAACCGCTGGCTAAAGTTCGCGGGATGAAGAAAGTAAAACGTGAATTAATAAAACAAATGAAAAAGCTTGATTATCATGGTGGGCAAGTGATTATTGATCATTGTGAAAATGAAAGCGAAGCGCGTAAATTAAAAGATGATCTGCTGGCTGAATATCCAGAAGCAGAAATTATAATTCGGCCAATGAAAGGTTTATGTAGTTTTTACGCTGAAAAAGGCGGCTTGATGATTGGTTTTGAGGGATAAATAAAAAATCTAGGATTTTCTCCTAGATTTTTTTATTTACCTATAATAATTGAAACACTTGCTGGCTGATTGCAAAACACAAAATTGCCAGGCTAGTTGCGCCAGCTACGTCTGATGGGTAGTGGGCTCTAAGACTAAGCCGCGAAATGATAACCATCACCCAAACGGCGACTAAAAATAGAATAAATCCGAGTCCAAGTTTGGCTCCAAATAACCGTAACAAGATGAGCATCATCGTTGTTGCCCCTAAGACATGACCACTAGGAAAGCTATACCCATTTTCAAGTTTAGAAGCCATTTTTGGTCTCTTGCGTTTAATAATTTTCTTTAAAATGATCCCAGCTAAATCAGTAAGTCCGAGAGTTCCAAGAACCCAAAGCGCAGTGATTACATGATCACTGTCAATTAAGGTACTTGCAAGAAGCACTGCCCAAACTACCATTAATTTTGGATCATTTAAAAAGGCAATTATTTGCCAGCCAATACCATTATGATCGCGGATTAATTTTCGATGTAATCGTTCATCAAAAATATTAAACCGCTCAGAATTTTTTATATTAAAAATTAGTGACAGCAAAAAAATTGTTGCCAGTGTAACAATTAAAAAGTTCTTCATTTCAAATTACCATTAAAAATTAACTGCAATAGTTATTTTAGCAGGAAAAAAGAAAAATGTTGCTTTCTTGAATAAAACTTAAGAATTAATTTGCCTCATCAAAAGTAATTTTGTTGTTGATTTCAAAATTAATGAGTTGATCGCTATCAAGGTTTTCCTTGTGCATATCAACCTTAGTGATTTGTTTATGGTTATAAGTTGTGTAGTAGAAGACACCAGTATCTAAGTTAGTTCCATCTGAATAAATAGTATATTCAAATTGATTTGGAGCAACTTCATCTAACCCTTTTTGTTGTTCAACTGAGTGAAGAATATGGAAGTAAGTATCAACATTTTCTTCTTCGGTGTCATTTATTGGTGCGTTATATTTGTTAAAAGTTGCACGAACAAAACGTGATTGTGAATCCATACCACCCGGAAGGTTGTGTGAACCTAAACCTCTGCAGTAGCCGTCAAAGTCAATATCTTTTGAGAAATTGTTGACTGGCATCTTAGGTGACACATCTGAGTAATTATTTAAACTAAACAATTGCTTTGGAAACTTGGGATTGTTAGTTAAAGTACCAACTGGGTTATCGTAAACGTGAAGGCCGTCTTTATCACATTCAACAGTGATTGAAACACCAGTCTTATCAGCGATTAGCCAGTGAAGTGGAGACAATTGCATCTTTTCACTGAAGCTGATGTTTACTAAGTTGATCTTGCTGATTAAATCTTTGGCTTCGGCTACAGTTGCACATTGGCCAAGAACCCAAGGAATAAATTCAAATGGAGAAACATTATCTTTATTTTCAAATTCTTTTTTATAGTCAGCGTTACCAGGATAGTTTAAGCCGGCCATGCCCAAACCTTTTTCGTTAGAAGCGTCAAAGTAAAGGGGATAATTGTCGCTTACAAGAGCGATTCCGATTATAGCATAGTGCTTTTTCATGTCGGGCATTTTTCTAAATTTGAAATTATAATCTCTTGGGGCAATTACGACTTGTTGGCCAAAGGAAATTTCAAGATCGAGATTACGGCCGAAGTAGTGGTCTTTGGGACTAAAAATGATTGATGTACACATAGTTATTCTTCTTTCTTTATAAATATAGCCCTACTTAAATCATAAAATAGCATATCTTTTGGGGTAGTGGATAGCAAGAAAAAGTGGTTTTGAATTGTTTAAGAAAATGGGATTGTCAAGTTATGGGAATCCTTTTATTTAAATCCTCTATTTCAGCTATGATTATATATTATTATTTAGTAGACTTATAAAAACGGTAATCATATCCTCTAGGCAATGGGGTAGCAAGCTCAAAACCTAATTTTGGATACTTTCCATCAATGAACGGTGTAATTATTTGGCAGTTTACCGATAATTGGAAGGGCTTCATGTTGATGGTAATATCAATGTTTTACCTCTAAATACTGCTACTGCTTCAGGTAATAAGAAATCATCTACAAAGAAAGACTATCTCAGGAATTACCCTGGGATGGCCTTTTTATTTTTAGAAATCCTAATAAATTAAAGATCTTAAGACTTTATAAAGTAATTATAAGGAGAGTACAGGATTTGAACCTGCGCGCCGAGGAAAAACTCGGTTCGCCGGATTTCGAGTCCGGTGCATTACCACTCTGCCAACTCTCCGAAACAAAGTTATTATACCAATTTAAAACTCATTGGTAAACTCTCGTCCACTTTTTTCATATTAAATACCAAATTACTAGTTGTCTAACAAAAGAGAATAGCATAAAATAAGAGCGCTAATAATGGTTGGAAGTGATTTTCCAGCCACTTTTTAGTTTAAAAAATAATCTTAAGTGGTGAGAAAATGAAACATAAAAAACATAAAATGCCTCAATTAAACAGGACAATGTCAGCCGGTCAAATGGAAATGATTTCCCTTGGAGGAGCGATCGGGGTTGGTTTATTCATGGGGTCAGGGTCAACAATTAAGTGGACAGGTCCGTCAGTGCTTCTTGCATACATGTTTGTTGGACTAATTCTTTATATCGTTATGCGGGCACTAGGAGAAATGCTGTACATCAATCCTGGTACTGGGTCATTTGCAGATTACGCAACAGAATACGTACATCCGCTAGCAGGTTACTTAGCTGAGTGGGCGAATGTCTTTGAATATATCGTCGTTGGGATGTCAGAAGTTGTTGCTGCCACCGAATATCTAAAATACTGGTGGCCTAACATCAGTGCGCTTTGGTCCGGATTGATTATCATTGCCTTTCTCTTACTGGCAAATCTTGCTTCTGCCAAAGCCTATGCATCCCTCGAATTTTGGTTTGCGATGATCAAAGTAGTCACAATCATCTTAATGATTATCTTAGGTTTCATCGTGATCTTCTTCGGTGTTGGCAACGGCGGTCATCCAACCGGTTTCAACAATCTCTGGGCTCACGGCGGCTTCTTCACCGGTGGTCTTAAAGGCTTCTTCTTCTCCATGTCTATTATTGTAGGTTCATATGAAGGGATCGAGTTGCTCGGAATTTCTGCAGGTGAAGTAGCTCACCCACATGAAGCAATTGTAAAAAGTGTAAAATCTGTTCTCTTCAGAATTTTGATTTTCTATGTTGGTGCTATTTTCGTTATTGTAACCATTTATCCTTGGAATCAACTTGATTCACTTGGTTCGCCATTTGTTACCACATTTGCCAAAGTCGGAATTACTGCAGCCGCAAGTATCATTAACTTTGTTGTTTTAACCGCTGCTTTGTCAGGAGCCAACTCAGGAATTTACTCTTCAAGCCGGATGCTGTTCAAGCTCTCACATGATGGGGATGCACCGAAGACTTTTAAGCATATTTCTAAGAGAATTGTTCCTGATCGGGCAATTATGGGAATTACTGGTGGGATCTTTATCGGTTTTATCCTAAATATTTTCGCTTCAAGTCATTTCCATTCAGCTTCTGAATTATTCGTCGTGGTTTTCAGTTCCTCAGTTTTACCAGGTATGATTCCATGGTTTGTGATTTTGCTAGCAGAATTGAGATTTAGGAAGCATAATCCAGATAAATTAACTGATCATCCTTTCAAATTACCACTTTATCCATTCTCAAATTATTTTGCCTTCGCAATGTTATTGGTAATCGTGATCTTTATGTTTATCAATCCGGATACTCGAATTTCTGTCTTGGTCGGAGCCATTGTTTTAATTGCGGCAACAATCACTTATTTAATTCGTTACAAGGGTGAAACCACAAAATATTGAGTTTTATTTAATAAAAATCAATATATATGGTAGTCTAAACATGAATTGATTTTTGAAAGAGGATTATTCATGGCAATTTTAGAACAACCATACTTAGACTTATTAAGAAAAATTATGGATCAAGGCAACTATAAATCTGATCGGACTGGCACCGGAACTAAAAGCCTGTTTGGTGCACAAATGCGCTTTGATTTATTAGAAGGCTTTCCCATTTTGACAACTAAAAAAGTACCTTTTGGCTTAATCAAAAGTGAGCTTCTCTGGTTCTTAAGAGGGGATACTAACATTCGTTTTTTGCTTGAACATCATAATCATATTTGGGACGAATGGGCTTTTAAAAATTGGGTTTATTCAGATGAATACCAAGGCCCGGACATGACCGACTTTGGCTTGCGCAGTCAAGCAGATCCAGATTTTAACAAAATATATCAAGAAGAGAAAAAGAAGTTTGATCAAAGAATTTTAACAGATCAAGCTTTTGCTGATAAATATGGCGATCTCGGTGATGTCTATGGGGCACAATGGCGGCACTGGCAAAAGCGAGAGGGCGGTTTCATTGATCAAATTGACAATGTGATTAAGCAGATTCAAAAAACGCCGGATTCACGTAGAATGATTGTTACAGCTTGGAATCCAGAAGATGTGCCTTTCAGTGCGTTACCACCGTGCCATGTTTTGTTCCAGTTTTATGTGGCTAATGGCAAATTAAGCCTGCAGCTTTATCAACGCAGTGGTGACATGTTTTTAGGTGTTCCTTTTAACATTGCCAGCTATTCACTTTTGCTGAGTTTAATTGCGTGGCAAACTAATCTTGAAGTAGGTGAGTTTGTCCATACGATTGGGGATGCTCATATTTACCGCAATCACTTTAAGCAAGTTGAGGAACTGCTGACCAGAAAACCGTATGATTCACCAACTCTTTGGCTTAATCCTGATAAGAAAAAGATCGATGAGTTTGAGATGGATGATATTAAGGTGCTGGACTACAAACATCATGGTACGATTAAAGCTCCGGTAGCAGTGTAGGTGAACAAAATGATTGAATATGTTTGGGCAGAAGATCAGAAACATCAGATTGGATTGAACGGACATTTGCCCTGGCATTTGCCAGCTGACATGCATCATTTTAAAGAAGAAACGATGGGGCATCCCATTATTATGGGTAGAAAAACTTTTATGAGTTTTCCGAAATTGTTGCCAGGGAGAAAGCATATTGTCTTGACCCATGATCAAACTTTGAAAGAAAAGTACCAGGATAATGATCAAGTAGTCATTGTTTCGTCTGTAGCTGAGCTGAATAAATATCTTGATAAACATCAAGATGAAAAATTGTGTGCGATTGGTGGCGTGTCAATTTTTAAGATATTGCTTGATCAAGTAGATGTTTTAGAAAAGACAGAAATCGAAGCTACTTTTAAGGCCGATACCGTTATGCCGGAGATTGAGTATGATCAGTTTAAATTGGTGAAAAAAGAGCACCATGATGCTGACGAGAAGAATAAGTATCCGTATACTTTTTTGACTTATCAGAGAAATTAATTTGGTAAAAGTAATAAGTACGTTACTAATTAACAAGTAACGTACTTATTTTTTAAGAAATCGTAAAGTTTACTTTTCTTGATGATAAAAATGAATTTATTTGCGTAATTAAAAGTGTAGAAAGGAATAAATAATATGAATTCATGGTAAAATATTTTTAGATTTATGAGATAGATGTTGGAATTGTCTATTACATAAAATGTAAGTTTGCTACAGATTTAAGTATGGTGAAATTTATCTCTTTTCACTCAGCCATATATTAAGGAAGCCACTATGACTACTTCGATTAAAAACTATACCAATACTTTTAATATTAGAGGCAAAGAAATCGAGATAACTGCTCCCGCTCGCTTGGAAGATGCTACGCAAGAAATAGTTCCAGACATGACTCTTGATAATGCAGCTATTAAGATGGCACAAGAAGAATATCGTAAAAAGTTTAACATTGTTAAACCTGAAGAGATTAAAGCTTTACGTAAAAAGTGGCAATTATCGCAAAAGAAATTTACACAGATTATTGGTTGGAGTCCTTCAACTGTAGCTTTGTATGAAGTCGGTGAAATCTCTACCAAAAGTAATGGAAGAATTTATCGCTGAAAGTAAGGTAGATAGTGATTTAGAAGAAGTCTAAAGAAAATGAATAAAATTGCTATTTCAGGCATCATTCTTTTGATTGCAATTGTTTTGTTTATTGTCGATATTGTATTAGGCATGAAGACCTCACCAATGTGGTGGGCAGGTCTTGACGAAGCAATTGTCACTTGCGGTATTTTTGAATGGCACATGGGCATTATCTGTAGTTACCACCAAAAAGTAAGTAAATAATTTAAAAATAAAGTTTAAAAAGAAAATAAAAAATTCTCGCAGAAATGCGGGAATTTTCTTTTTTCGCTATAATACTAGAAAAGTGTTTTAGCGGAGAAGAAAATGGAAAATTCAACTATTAATAATCAGAAAGGTTTAACAAAAGAGCAAGTCGTTCAACGGATCAAAGAAGGTCTTGTCAATAAAGCAGTTGATGATCAATTTAAATGTAATTCACAGATCATCAAAGAAAATGTTTTTACTTACTTTAACTTGATCTTCTTAATTTTGGCGCTCTTACTTGTCTTTGTAGGCGCCTTTAACGATCTAACCTTTTTGCCTGTCATCATTTTGAATACGGTAATTGGAATTGTTCAAGAAATTCGAGCTAAAAGAATCTTGAGTAAATTAAACGTTATGAATGCCACTCATATCATGGCAATTCGTGACGATGAGCAGGTCAAGGTCGCCATTGAAGATTTAGTGCAAGACGATTTAATTGTTTTAAAAACCGGTGACCAAATTCCAGCTGATGCCGTGGTCGTTTCCGGAGAAATACGGGTCAATGAATCGCTGTTGACAGGGGAATCCGATGAAATTAAGAAAATTCCAAATAGTGACTTAATGTCTGGGTCCTTTGTTGTCTCTGGTCAAGCAGTTGCCAAACTTGTCAAGGTCGGTAAAGAATCATATATTTCCAAATTGACGATTGAAGCTAAAGCGATGGGCACAGTTGAGCAATCCGAAATGGTGCGGTCAATCAATAGTTTGATCAAATGGGTCGGGATCATCATTATTCCGTTAGGAATCGCCTTATTTAGTCAATCATACTTCTTTAATAATGCCGGATTAAAGCGCAGTGTTGTTTCAATGGAAGCAGCTTTGATCGGGATGATTCCGGAAGGACTCTATCTTTTAACGACGATTGCTTTGGCTTTATCGACAACTCGGCTTGCCCGCCGGGAAATAATGCTCCACGACATGAAGAGTGTTGAAACTTTGGCGCGGGTTAATGTTTTGTGTGTTGATAAAACAGGTACCATCACTGAACCAAAGATGGACGTTGAAAAAGCGGTTTTATCTAAAATAAATCAAGGTCAATTAACTGATTTGAAGCAAACTATCGCCGATTTTGTAAAAAATATGCCGGCTGATAATGCCACGATGAAGGCTATTAAAGAGTATTTTCCTAATGGTGAAAAAGTGGCAAAGCAAATTGTACCTTTTACGTCCGTTAATAAATATTCGGGTGTTGTTTTTGACCAAAAAACAATTCTGATTGGAGCTCCGGAAATGGTTTTGTGGCAGCAGTTTGACCAATACCGAGCTGAATTTGAAAATTACACCAAGGAAGGCTATCGTGTTTTGATCGTTGCTGAGTATCCAGCGGAATTGAGCGAGGATAATTCGCAATTAACTGAAGAAGTTAAACCACTGGGCTACTTATTATTGACCAATCCAATTCGAAAAGAAGCTAAAGCAACCTTTGAATACTTTGCTAAACAGGGCGTAGCGATCAAAGTTATTTCAGGCGATAATCCACTGACGGTTTCACGCGTGGCCAGTCAAGCCTGAATTGCAGGGGCTGAACAATATATTGATGCCCAAACGATTTCTGAAGATGGTTATGAAGAAGCGGTCCAAAAATACAATGTTTTTGGTCGCGTCAAGCCTGAAGAAAAACGAAAATTTGTGACAGCTCTGCAAAAAACGGGCAATACAGTTGCCATGACCGGTGATGGAGTTAACGATATTTTAGCAATGAAAAAGGCAGATTGTTCCATTGCTATGGCTTCGGGAAATTCTGCGGCAGTGCAAGTCTCCCAAGTGGTCTTGCTTGATTCGAATTTTGCTAAAATGTCGGAAGTTGTGAATGAAGGACGCCGGGTAGTTAACAACATTCAGCTAGTTTGTTTTTAGTGAAAAATATTTTCTCACTTTTGATGGCGCTGTTTGCGTTAATCATGACTATCGATTATCCGCTTCAACCATCGCAGATTACTTTGATTTCCGCTTTCACGATCGGGACCCCATCATTCTTGTTAGCACTTGAAAGTAATCATAATCGGATTCGCGGAAAGTTTATTCCGAACGTGCTGGCCAAAGCCTTCCCTGGTGGATTAACAGACTGGCTAGCGGTGGCTATTCTTGTGATTTTTGGTAGCTTCATCAGCTTAGATCATGATCAAGTCGGCACGACTGCAACATTTTTATTAATTTTAGTTGGCAGCATGGTAATGTATCATATTTCGGCGCCGCTGAATAAATATCGTTTAGCAGTAATGGTGATTTCACTTTTAGGAGTAGTTCTATCAATCATTTTCTTACATAATATTTTTGCTTTGACTATGTTGAGACCAAGATCAATTTTTACTTTGGTCGTGCTGTTCTTTGCAGCAATTACAATCTTTAGGTGGTTATCGCATATTGCGGATGGCATTGCGGAAGTGCTGGTTGTTTATGATCAAAAAGGTCACGATATGACTTTTAGAGATTTACATGAGGCATATCATCGCGGCCGCAAGAATGCTGGACGAAATTAAAAATACCGATATATCTTTTCTTTGAGAATTTAATATATCGGTATTTAATTTAAATTTTTTAATATTAGCCAAAAAGGTCTGAATGACTTCCAGTATCAATAAATCTAACAAAATCCACATCATATTTGTAAATAAGTATCCAGTCAGGTTTAATATGTAAATCTCGTTCGGGTTTCCTATTGACTGTGGGATGACCATTATATCTACTGGGGAGTGATAAATCTTTTAAAAGAAGCTCGTAAACTTCTTCAAAATCTTTTTTTGAATATTTACCACCTTTAAGCATTTTTTATAGTGTTTTTTAAATTTTGATTCAAAGGCTGGCTTGTAAATATATTTGTCAGTCATTTAACCAATCCAATCCTTCTTTTGCAGAATCAAATTCAATATAGTCCTTACTCTTTAAAGCTTCTTTAAGTCTAGTTGATGGTTGACTCACTTCAAATTGTATGCCACCACTTTCAATAGTTTTACGTCTAAAAATTTTATAAGCTTCGTTAGGAGTTAAGCCAACATTTGCAAGTATTAATTTAAAAGCATCTTGTTCTTTTTTCTCTACACGAAAATGAGTTTGTTCTAACATGGATATCACCTCTAACCAAATGGAACCACCACGTACCATAAAAAGCTACTAAATAATTTTATTTGATAATTAAAAAATTATTTGACAAAATGAAAAACAGATGATAAATTATTATCAATCAAAAAATTAAACATCTTGAAAAGCAGAGTAATTGCCTTACTTATTTTTAAAGAGAACTAATAGTTGGTGAGAGTTAGTAAATAAGCGGCAATGAACATGGGCTTGGAATGATGATCATTAGTGATATTTAGCTAATGACGGAGTTGCAATCGTTAACATTGCAGACTGTTGATATGACAGTCACTGAGGTTTATTCGTGTGAATGAATAAATGAACTAAAGGTGGTAAAACGAAGCATTTGTCCTTTTCGGGATGGATGCTTTTTTATTTTTTAAAAAAGGGGAAGAAAATGAGAAAGAGAAGACGACGCAATACCATTATCTGGTCACTTATTGCTGTAATTATTGTAGTAGCCGGCTGGTTCAGTTTTGGCCCCGGATTGAATTTTAATAATAATCAAAAAGTTGTTACCGTTGGGGTAGTTGGTGAAAGTAAGCAGGAAGAAGCAATCTGGAAGAGTGTTGCTAAAACTGCCAAAGAAAAATATGGCATTATCCTTAAAACAAAGAACTTTACTGATTATAATCAACCAAATAAAGCATTGAAGTCAGGCGACATTGATTTAAACGCCTTTCAACACTACGCTTTCCTTGATTCTTGGAATAAAGCCAATGGTGGCGGCGTTAAGGCAATCGGCCGGACCTACATTGCACCGATTCGCTTGTACTCACGCAAATATCATCACTTAGATGAATTGCCAACTGGTGCTACGATCGCAATTCCAAATGATGCGACTAACGAATCAAGAGCACTCTTCGTTCTTAAGAATGCTGGCTTAATCAAATTGCGCAAGAATAAAACATTAGTCACCGTTGCAGATATTACTTCTAATCCAAATGATTACAATATTAAGGAAGTTTCCGCTGAACAAACCGGCCGCGTGCTTTCATCAGTTGACGCTTCAATCGTTAATAATGATTACGCAACACCTGCTGGTTTAACTGATAAGCAAACTATTTACATCGAACCTGTTAACAAGGATTCAAAACAATGGATCAACTTGATTTGTGCTAACGAAGATAAAGCTAACAAGAAGATATACCAGGATGTTGTTAAAGCTTTCCAAACACAAGAGACTAAGAAACTCTATCAAAAATACTACGGTAAGAGTCAAATTGCTGCATGGGACATTAAATTGAAATAGGAGTTTGGTTTTATGAGTATTATTGAATTAAATCATATTGATGTTGATTTTACGCAAAAAAAAGGCGAAACTGTCAAAGCCGTCGATGATGTTACCCTTCATATTGATAAAGGTGAAATCTACGGTATGGTTGGTTTTTCCGGTGCCGGGAAGTCAACTTTAGTGCGAACCATCAATCTTTTACAAAAGCCAACTAGTGGCGACATTACTGTGAATGGCGTGGAATTTGTTAAAAATGGTAAGCAAGTAATCTCATCAAAGAAGCTGCAACTCGAACGCAGAAAGATTGGCATGATTTTTCAACACTTTAACTTACTTAATGAGACCACGGTTTTGGAAAATGTTGCCTTTGCCTTGAAGCATTCAGATTTAAATGATGAACAATTAGAAAAAAGAGCCCTGGAACTTCTTGAACTCGTTGATTTAAAAGATAAGGCTAACTTTTATCCAGTCGAATTGTCCGGTGGTCAGCAACAAAGAGTGGCAATTGCGCGGGCTTTAGCTAATGAACCTGATATCTTAATTTCTGATGAAGCTACTAGTGCCTTAGATCCACAAAATACTAACCAAATTCTGGAATTATTAAAGAAGTTAAATAAACAATTGGGTCTGACCGTAATTTTGATTACTCATGAAATGGAAGCAGTTAAAAAGATTGCAACCAAGGTTGCGGTCATGGAAAATGGTCACATCATTGAAAATGGCAATTTGAAGCAAGTCTTCCTCCATCCTAAGCAAGAATTAACCAAGCGCTTCGTCGGTGGTTCACTTGAGACGATTTCGACACTTGATTCGCTTAATTTAGGTAAATTAGGTGAAGATCAAGCCGTTTACCAACTCGTCTACAGCATTGCCAATGTTACTAAGTCAATTATTATCGAGCTTTACCGCAAAATTGGCGTTGAAGTCTCAATGCTTTACGGTAATGTTGAGCTCCTAAATGAGGAGGCAATCGGTACTTTAGTTGTATTGGTCAATGGTGATCCTGATAAGCAAAAGCAAGCATGTGACTTTTTGCAAAAACAAAACGTAGCTTTGACAAAATTGGATGAAAAGGGGAATTTATATGATTAATTGGCTTGAAAAATTATTACCGAATGTTTTTCAGTTAGGTTGGACCGGGGATGCCGGTTGGGGGACAAGTATTTTCCAAACTTTATTCATGACTTTTTGGTCCGCAATCTTCGGTGGCGTGCTCGGCATTATCTTCGGCATTATCTTGGTTTTAACTAAAGAAGGCGGAATTAAGCAAAATAAGTTTTGGTTCAACTTCTGCGATAAATTAGTGTCGATTTTCCGCGCAATTCCGTTCGTTATTTTGCTTGCTTTCATCGCTCCCGTTACGCAAAAAATTGTGGGAACCCAGATCGGAATGAAGGCTGCACTTGTGCCCTTAACTTTAGGTGTGTTTCCATTTTATGCACGGCAAGTGCAAGTCGCTCTAGAAAGTGTCGAAGCTGGAAAAATTGAAGCAGCTCAAAGTTTAGGTGCAACTACTCAAGACATTATCTTTGACGTCTACTTGCGTGAATCACGTTCAGAATTGATCCGTGTCTCAACCGTAACCATTATTTCTCTGATTGGTTTAACAGCAATGGCTGGTGCGGTAGGTGCCGGCGGACTCGGTAACACCGCCATTTCTTATGGTTACAACCGCTTCAATAATGATGTGACCTGGGTTGCTACCTTGTTAGTTGTTATTTTGATCTTCATCGTCCAAGTTGTTGGTGATACTTTTGCAAAAAAATTAAACCACCAAAATCGTTAAGCAAATAATTAAATATAGGAAGAAAAGTGTTTGAAAAATTAAAATTTCAGGCACTTTTTTTGTTTAAAAATAATTGTTCTCAATCTATTAAACAGGTATTATAAAAATGAAGATAAATTCTTATTTATAATAGTAAGGAGCATGCGAAATGACTGAAGATCAATACCGGATTGAAAGTGACACAATTGGCCCTGTCAAGATCCCTAAGGATGCATTGTGGGGCCCACAAACCGAAAGAAGTCGCCATAATTTTCCAAGCGGCGAATTAATGCCATTGACAATTATCAGAGCCTTCTTACATTTGAAAAAAGCAGCAGCTGAATCAAATATCGAAGTCGGGGATGAAAGTAAGGAAAAAGGTAGCGCTATTGAAGATGCGATCGATCATCTTTTGGCTTTAAGTGATACCGAACTTAGAAAAGATTTCCCACTTCATGTTTTGCAAACTGGTTCAGGTACGCAAAGTAACATGAACGTCAACGAAGTAGTCGCTAATTTAGCCAACAAGTTGCATCCCGGATTAAATATTTTGCCTAACGATGATGTCAACCGTGGTCAATCTTCAAATGATACTTACCCAACGGTAATGAACATCGTTGCTATTGAGGCGATTGATAAATTGGAGCCAGCGATTAAACACTTGATTGATGAATTGGTAGTCAAAGAAAAGAAGTACTGGAAGACAGTAAAGGTTGGTCGGACACACTTGCAAGACGCAACGCCGTTAACTTTTGGACAAGAACTATCAGGGTATATCGCAGCCTTGAAACACGACTTGTCATATATTAAAGAATTAAAACCGACATTATATGAATTAGCAATTGGCGGAACCGCCGTTGGTACTGGCTTGAACGCTGCTCCAGGTATGACTGAAAAAATTGCCGGTAAGTTATCTGAAGTATATGGCCATGAATTTAAGGTCAAGACAAACAAATTCTGGGGTTTGGCTCACCACTCCGGCTTAGATGTTGTCCACGGTGCTCTTAAGACTTTGGCAGCTGATATGTTCAAGATTGCCCAGGATATTCGTATGCTTGCTTCCGGTCCGCGTGCGGGTTATGGTGAATTACATATTCCTGCTAATGAACCAGGTTCTTCAATCATGCCAGGTAAGGTTAACCCAACTCAGGCTGAAGCGGTGACAATGGCCGTAGCCAAGGTCTTTGGTAATGACACAACCATTACCTTTGCCTGCTCACAAGGTAACTTTGAAATGAATGTTTTCAAGACAGTGTTAATCGCTGCTTTCCTTGATTCATGTAATATTTTAACTGGTACAATCATGGGCTTTGCTGACAAGATGATCCATGGCTTGACGATTAATGAAGAAAGAATGGATGAATTATTAGAGAATTCATTAATGACGGTTACTGCATTATCACCCCACATTGGTTATCACGATGCTGCTAAGATTGCGCAAACCGCTGAAAAAGAAGGTACAACTTTACGTGAAGCTGCCTTGAAAAGCGGCAAAGTTACTCCTGAACAATATGATGAGTGGATGGATTATATGCAAATGACCAATGTTGATCATAATCAACCAGAAAAATAGGAGAAAAAATGAATAAGTTTGTTTTTACACCAAATAAGATAGATGAATTAAAAGATCAATATGACTTAGTTGTAGTTGGTTCTGGTGGTACCGGTTTGACTGCAGCTTTGCAAGCTCACGAACTCGACCTTAAGGTTGCCGTCTTTGAAAAGAACAAGGGCTTAGGTGGTAACACAAATCGAGCATCTTCCGGGATGAATGCTTCAGAAAGTTTAGTGCAATTAAATGAAGGAATCATTGATAATAAGGAAGACTTTTATAAGGAAACTTTAAAGGGTGGCGGTTTATTAAACGATCGCGACATGCTTAGATACTTTGTTGATCATTCCGCAATTGCCATTTCCTGGCTCATGGAACATGACATTGAATTGACTGATTTGACTATTACTGGTGGTATGAGTAAAAAGCGTGCTCACCGTCCTGCCTCAATGGCACCTGTTGGGGGGTACCTTGTAACTGGTTTATTGAAGCAAATTCAAAAAGAAGAAATTCCCGTCTTCAATGAATTTAAGGTAACTGAACTTTTGCAAGATAACGGCGCAATCGATGGCGTCAAGGTTGCTACTAGTGAGGGTGAAAAGGCGGTGAAGGCTAAAGCTGTCTTACTTGCCAGTGGTGGTTTCGGTGCTTCTAAGGATATTATCAAGAAGTATCGTCCTGACTTGGCTGACTACAAGACCACTAACCAAGAAGGAGCAACTGGTGACGGTTTGAAGTTAGCTGAAAAAGTTGGTGCGCAATTGATGCAAATGAACTTCATTCAGGTTCATCCAACTGCTCAAACTGATACTGATCATACCTTCTTAATCGGTGAAGGTGTCCGCGGTGAAGGTGCGATTTTGGTTAATAAGGCGGGTAAGCGTTTTGTTAATGAATTGAACACTCGTAAGATTGTGTCCAACGCAATTACCGCATTAAATGAAGATGGTGCCTACCTTATTTTGGATCAAGGTATTCGTGACCACTTCAAGGCAATTGAATTCTACGATCATGTTGGCTTAGTTGAACACGGCGACAGCTTAGAAGATCTTGCTAAGAAAATCGGTGTTGATGCTGCAGGCTTGAAGGCGACAGTTGCTAAGTGGAATGAAGATGTTGAAAAAGGTGACGATACTGAATTCGGCAGAACGACAGGAATGGACCGCGGCATTACTACTGGACCATACTTTGCAATTCATGTTCACCCAGCAATTCACTACACAATGGGTGGTATTCATATTAATCCTGAAACTGAAGTGCTTGATGGCAACGGCAATGTAATTAGAGGTCTGTTTGCTGCGGGTGAAGTTTCTGGTGGTCTTCATGGAAATAACCGAATTGGTGGTAACTCGATTGCAGAAACTGTGATTTTTGGTCGTCAGGCAGGGATGCAAATAGCTAGGCTTGTGCGTGAAGGCAAATAATAAAAAGGCGACGCAAGTCGTCTTTTTACTTAAGAACAGATGATCATTAAATAAATGATGTCTAATGTAAGCGCTTAGTGTATAAAGGATTAGTATAGATAAAACTCTTAATTTTATTTTGAATGGACTAATTTAACTTATGAGTAGAAAAGTATTTCTTGTTGGTGATGGTGCTGTAGGTTCAACTTTTGCAAATGACTTATTGCAAAATGTGACTGTTGATGAATTAGCAATTTTCGACGTTGCTAAGAATCGTCCTGTTGGTGACTCAATGGACTTAGAAGATATTAATCCATTTATGGGTCAAACCGATATTCATCCAGCTGATTACAGCGATGACAAAGATGCTGATGTCTGTGTAATTACTGCTGGTGTGCCAAGAAAACAAGGTGAAACTAGACTTGACTTGGTTGCTAAGAACGTGAAGATTTTGAAGAGCATAGTTCAACCATTTGTTGACTCAGGCTTTAAGGGCGTCTTCGTTGTTTCAGATAATCCAGTTGACATTTTGACTACCTTAACCCAAAAGTTGTCTGGTTTCCCTAAGAAACGTGTCATTGGACTGATACTTCACTTGACTCAATGCGTTTACGTGTTGAACTTGCTAAGAAGCTTAATGTTCCAGTTGCCAAGGTTAACTCAATGGTTTTAGATGAAGACGGCGATACCAGTTTTGAAAACTTTGACGAATCAATCGTTGATGGCAAGGCATTGCGTGATTACTCAGAAATTAATGACGATGTTTTAGCAGAAATTGAAACTGATGTCCGCAAGAAGGGCTGCAAGATTATTGCTAACAAGGGTGCTACACTCTACGGTGTTGCCATGATGCTTACCCAAATTGTCAGTGCAGTTTTAGACAACCGTTCAATTTGCTTGCCATTATCAGCTCCAATTAATGTGAATATGGCATCAAGCATGATCTTTACTTAGGTACCCCAGCCGTGATTAATGGTCAAGGTATTGAAAAGATTATTGAAACCAAGATTTCTGAAGTTGAACATTCTAAGATGATTAACTCAGCTGATAAGATGCAAGAAGTTTTGGACGGTATTGAACTTTGATTTTTGAAAATTAGTTTTTAGCAAGCATTTTAAGTGATCGACGTTGAAGAGCGTTGATCACTTTTGTCTCCTAATTGAAGGATAATAATTAAACTATAACGATATAAATATATGAATAGAGATTTCTAAATAAATCATAGAAGAACAACGTACTATGTTTTATTTAGAAAATCCTGGTTTGATGAAATTTAAAAACCTAAAACTAATGATCTAAAAGGCGCTCCCAAACGGAACGCCTTTTTAATTATCTTTCGGTAATAATATACTAATGAAAGCGCTTGTTGTATAATTAAACTGTAAATGTTGAAAGATGTTATTTTTATATAAGAAGGATTAACTATGAATAGAAAAGTTTTACTTGTTGGTGATGGTTCTGTTGGTTCTACTTTTGCAAACGATTTATTGCAAAACTGTAATGTTAAAGAATTGGTGATCTGTGATGTTGCAGAAAAGCGCCCTGTCGGTGATTCAATGGATCTTGAAGACATTACACCATTTATGGGCCAAACAGATATCCATTCCGGTCATTATAGTGATGCAACCGATGCTGATGTTTGTGTAATTACTGCTGGTGTGCCAAGAAAGCCCGGCGAAACTCGTCTTGACTTAGTTGCTAAAAATGTCAAAATTCTTGAAAGTATTGTCAAACCAGTAGTTGACTCAGGCTTTAAAGGTATCTTTGTTGTTTCCGCAAACCCAGTTGATATCTTGACTACTTTGACCCAAAAACTTTCCGGTTTTCCTAAGAATAAAGTTATCGGAACAGGTACCTCACTTGATTCCATGCGTTTACGCGTTGAACTTGCTAAACGGTTAAATGTTCCGGTAACTAAGGTTAACTCAATGGTGCTTGGTGAACACGGTGATACTTCATTTGAAAACTTTGACGAATCAACTATCGACCACAAGCCATTGAGATCATATGAGGAACTTGATCAAGAGACTCTCGATGCAATTGAAATCAATATCCGTAAAAAAGGTGGTAAAATAATTGCGAACAAAGGTGCAACTTTCTATGGTGTAGCAATGATGTTAACGCAAATCGTTTCTGCTATTTTAGATAATCGCGCCATTGAATTGCCACTTTCAGCTCCGATTACGGGCGAATATGGCATTAAACATGATCTTTATTTAGGAACACCTGCAGTTATTGATGGTCAAGGGATTAAGTATGTTATCGAAGCTAAACTATCAGATGCAGAACAAGAAAAGATGCTTAATTCAGCCAACAAGATGCAGGAAGTATTAGAAACTGTGAAATTGGACTGATAATAAATGAAATTTGTCACAAGTGATAATGTTACTTTAAATTATACTGATACTGGTGAAAAGAATAAACGGGCTGTGCTCTGCGTTCCCGGACTTGGCAGTCGCAGTGCATTTTGGCATGATTTTATTCAGTTGTTGCGGCCAGTTTATCGTGTGGTTCTGATTGATCCGCGTAATCAAGGAAAAAGTGAACGCACGGACAAGGGTGAACGTATCAGCCGGCACGGCAGCGATATCGAGGAATTATTGCGAGAATTGGAATTAACTGATGTAATTGGGATTGGCAATTCAATGGGTGCTGCAACTTTATGGTCATATCTTTCTTTATATGGCAAAGGCCGCTTGGCTGCAATGATTGATCTCGATCAATCGCCAGTGATGATTGCTGGCCGGGGCTGGCACTATGGATTTAAAGATTTATCCTGGATGAATTATCCTGATTATTTACGGCGTGCGTTTGGTAAGCCGACTTATACGAATATGGATGATGACATGTTTTATCAAGCTAAGCTTGAAAATGAGCGCTATCCATATGATCCAGATCAAAATTACAAATGCTTGGTCGATCATGCGGAACAAGATTGGCGAGATGTGTTGAAATATGCGCCAGTTCCGATGTTAGTGATAGCAGGGAAGCAATCACCATACTTTAATTATCATTTCACTGATGCAATTAAGAAAATTAATCCAGAAATTAAGACAGAAGTAATTGATAATTGTGGGCATTTGGTTCAGGCTGAACGTCCGAAGAAGACACATGAATTAATCATGAAGTTCTTGCATGAAGAGAAACTGGTATAGATAAAAAGAGAATAGAAAAAGGAAGTCTTAGCGGACTTCCTTTTTTGTCGTAAGATTTTCTTTTAATTTTAATTCCTATTATTCTTTTTCTTTCTTATCAATAATGATTGTGCCCAAACTTAAAGCTGCTAAAACCAGGCCAATCAAACCTAATTTATTGTTCTTTCCATTAGTTGCTGGCAATTGATTCTTTTCTTCGCTTTTGGCAACTGCTTGATGAACTCGAACTGCTTGTTTTTCTTCTTTCGTAGCAAGCGGTCTAACGTTACTATTACTATTTTCTTCCTTATTAACTGCCTTTTTATTGTTAGTTACCTTTTCAGAAATTTCGTCTTCATCGTGATTTTTTTGTTTGTGAGGGCGAATGTTTTCTTCTGGGGTAGGAGTGGTTGAGTTGTCAGTAGGTTGAACAGGTTCCGGAACGGGAGTTATTGGTATAACTGGTTCAGGAGTTGTTGGACTTACTGGTGTGGTAGGTTGAGGTTTTGTTGGTTGCGGGTTAGTCGGCTGACTAGTACTATTACCAGTAATTTGATTTGTAAAGTGCATGTAACTGTTATCAATCGTCATGCCATCGCCCTTAAATGATTGTGAATATAAAAAGTCACCTTTATTAGGTTTAGTCATATTCTTTGGAAGTAAAGTATCAATTTGAATAAAGTATGCATGACTAGTATAAGAAGTATCATCTTTACCATTTACTGGAATGTAAAAAGTACCATCTTGCTCAAACTTAATCGAATTACGATCTACATTAGCAACTAAATATTTATCAAAATAAGGACGGAAATTATCATACTTAGTAATTTCATCCTGACGAATCTTATCTTCATAAGGCTTAACTCTAGCAGTTAAAAGAGGGTAGTTAACCGTTTGATTGTCAGTAGTGATTGTAAGACCAACTTTGACAACGGATTTATCCTTGACAACCTTAGGATTTGCTTCTAAAGGAATAGTTAAATTTAAAGTTTGCGGATCTGAGTCTTTTGCTTTCCAAGTAGTAACTAATTTACCATTACCTTCATTTGAGATGGCCCAATTATTATCTAAGGCTGTACTTGTACCTGCATCTAAATTTTGAATGTTGAAGTGTAATTTTTGATCTTTACCGACATTAGAAAAAGCGAAAGAAATTGTTTTATTGTTTTCATTCAAATTCTTCATATCAATATAGACATTAACAGTGCCTTGACCAGCCATCATTTCTTTTTCTTGATTGGCATTGATTTTCTCACTTGTTTCATTACCATTTTGATCAGTTCCTTTGACCGAAACAGTAGTGTTTTGCTCAAGGTTGCTGTTAGTTACTTAATTATCTGTATTTGACTTTGTTTGCTCATCATTTGTATTAGTAATAGTAGTCTTAGCTTGATCTACTGAAGTTGAGTCAGCTTTGACAACTTGATTATTAATTAGGAAAAAGCTTGTACCTAAAAGAACAGTAACTAAACCAAATGATTTTTTACTTAGACTGAAGCGTTGTTTTTGATTAAAAAAACTTAATTTGTTGAATTTCATTTTTATCCCTTCATATTATCTTTGTAGGAAAATTTTTAAATTCATAAATATAGAATTACATAAATAAATAACGCTGACACGAAAAAATATTAAATTATCAATAAATAACAAAAATTAAATAACAAATTAACGAAGGAAAATTAACAGATTTGCATGGTGTGTTAGAATGATAAGGCTAAGCAAAATTTGTTTGAATAGAGACTGAGGAAAAATGAAGGAAGATACAAGTAAAAGAAGAAAATTGTCACATCACCATCACATGCGAGTCCGTTGGGAAGAATTTTTTAAAAGTGATGATAGTACTTTAGCTAGAGATACGACACTAGTTGAGAAAGGTTCTTTAGTTGGTCGAGTAGGGATCATGCTTCTTAGCTGTGGTACTGGTGCCTGGCGTGTTCGTGATTCAATGGACACAATCGCCCGGACTCTTGGTATTACTTGTTCAGCCGATATTGGTTTAGTATCGATTGAATATACCTGCTTCAGTGTTGATAATCAATCATATTCGCAAACCCTATCTTTGCCGTCAACCGGCGTTAATATGACTAAGCTGAATGAAATGGAAAAGTTTGTCAGGCAATTTGAAGCTGGGCATGGTCACTGGACATTAGGGCAAATTAACAATAGGCTGGATGAAATTAATGGCCTGAAAAGTACTTATCCAACTTGGATTTCTGGTCTAGCATCGGGACTTGCCTGTGCCGGCTTTATCTTTTTGCTAGGAGGCGGCTGGCCCGAAGTTATTTCTGCGTTTGTCGGTGCTGCGATTGGTAATTATGTTCGCGGAGAAATGGGCAAGGCAAGAATAACTTTAATTGCAAAAATTGCGGTGGCGGTTGCCCTTGCTTGCCTGGGTTACTTCGTTGCCTTTACCTTCCTCAGAGCAGAATTCAATATTCAATATGAACATGCCTATGGCTATATCGGAGCGATGTTGTTCGTGATTCCAGGTTTTCCATTTATTACGTCGGGTCTGGATATGTCAAAACTAGACATGAGGTCAGGGCTTGAAAGAATGACCTATGCAATTTTAATCATTTTGATTGCAACGATGGCCGGTTGGGGTGTAGCAACGATCCTAAGTTTGAAACCGGGCTCGATGCCTAAACTTGGTTTAGCCATTCCACTTCTAGCCAGTTTAAGAATTCTCGCCAGCTTCTGTGGTGTCTTCGGCTTCTCAATTATGTTTAACTCCAAGCCGTCAATTGCGATTACGGCTGCTGTGATCGGTGCTTTTGCCAATACCTTGCGATTGAGTTTAGTTGATTACGCTCACATGCCGGCAGCTTTTGCCGCCTTTTTAGGGGCACTACTTGCCGGATTATTAGCCAGCATCGTCAGAAAGAAAGTTGGTTTTCCTCGGATTGCCTTGACTGTTCCTTCAATTGTTATTATGGTTCCGGGACTTTACATGTACCGCGCTATTTATAATTTCGGAATCACTAATATTAATGTTGGTGCTTTCTGGATAGTAGAAGCTTTGATGATTGTTTCTGCTTTACCACTAGGATTGTTAGCAGCCCGGATTCTTACCGACCAAAAATGGCGTCATGCTGATTTATAAGCAAAAAAAGAGATTGGAAATCAATTCCAATCTCTTTTTTGTTTGTTTTCTTACTTAATGAATGCTGTTCGCATGATGAGTAATACTGCGACTATTGCGATTGCAAAGCCTCCCAAACCTAAAAAAATATTCATTCTTATCATCTTCTTCTGTATTTTCTATATGTGGTCTACGTGCACATTATAACACAGAATTGATAATAAGAAAGCGCTTTTATTCTTTTAAGTCGGTAATCGCAGCGTGACAAAAGGCAGCCAAATCTTGCGGATTGACCCAAATACTGCGTCCAACTTCACCACTTGAGACAGCAATTTCATCTTTACCGTTCATGCTGTCATCAAGATAAATAGGTAAGTGGTGGTTAAACCAGATGCCGATCGGGGTGTTGGCTCCATGAACGTAGCCAGTTGTCTTTTGTAATTTCTTTAGCGGTAACATTTCACATTTTTTGTTACCAGAAATTTTGGCCAATTTTTTCATGCTCAAATGCTCAGTAATCGGAACGACACCGACTAACGGACCAGTTTTATTTCCTTCACAGACTAAGGTCTTGTAGACTAATGGTTGTTTGTCTTTTAAAATGGAAGTATCCATTTGTGCAACCCCACCACTATCTTTATGGGTCGCAAAGGAAGTCTGTCGGTATTTTATTTTTTGTTGATCGAGAATTTTTTCGACCAATGTTTTTTCAAGTTTATCTTTCTTTTTCTTCTTAGACATGTTTATTCCTCCGACAGATATCATAGCATTGCCGAAGAAAATACAAAAGGAGCAACTCTTATTAATGAAATTACTAGTTATTAAAATTGAAACTAATCACGAAGTAGAAGATGCCTTGACCATTTTTAGTCAAGATAATTTAAATGCACTCGGAACTGAAAGCCGCAACCGCAGTGACTTTGAACAAGCCGGCTGGCTCCACGACTCAACAGTTGTTGAATTAGATGATATTAAAGATTTACCAAAAGATATGCAATTTATGGCTTATTTTGATGAAGAAGCCGATAAGGATGAACTCGTTAAAAAATTTGCACAAAAATTAAATGAGTTAAAGGGATACGGTCTTAATATCGGCGATGGTAAAATTTCAAGCAATTATATTGCCGACCAAGACTGGAATACGGCTTGGCAAAAGTATTACCATGTCATTAACTTTTCTCGCCATTTAGCCATTGTGCCTGAATGGGAGGATTATCAACCAGCTTTTAGCGACCAAAAATTAATTAAGCTTGATCCCGGTCTTGCTTTTGGAACAGGAAATCATAAAACAACTCAGCTAGCAATGATGGGACTTGAACGAGCTTTAACTAAGCCGATGAGAGTCGTTGATGTTGGTACTGGCTCCGGAATCTTGGCAATTAGCGCGGCTAAACTTGGCGCAAGTGATGTTTTAGCAACCGACATTTCAGATGAATCTATGACTGCCACCCAGGAAAATATGAAGTTGAATGGTCTTTCTAATATTAAAGTGCAAAAGACTAGTTTGCTTAAGGATGTGAAGGGCAAGTTTGATATTATTCTTGCCAATATTTTAGCTGAAATTTTAGTTGAATTAATTCCGCAACTTGACAGTCATCTTAACGAAAATGGCCAAGTAATTTTCTCCGGAATCGATTATCTCCAAATGCCGAAAATTAAGGCTGCACTGGATAAAAATGGCTTTAAGATTGACCTAACCATGCGGCAAGGTCGCTGGGTCGGCTTATGTATTACTAGAAAAGAACACTAATTGTGCTAGAATATACTAGATTAAACTTTTATGAGAGGAAATTCTTTTATGCAAGCAATCTGTCACAAAATTGCAGAGCTTCCCTTAATCAAACAATTAAATCATTTTAATTTTATGCCCATCATCTGGTGGACGATTTTGGTCGCAATTTTGCCATACATCTTTAGTTTGTTATCAATACCGGTTATTTGGCGAGTTGGCGTACTTTTTTTGATCGTCAATAGCATAATTAGTTTGCATCTAGGTCACTTAATAATAAAGAAGAAACTATTATTTTGGTGGATTTTTCTTTTACCAATTGTCTTTGATTTAGTCATGTTGCCTAAATTTGCTAATTATAATTTGATCTTTGGGATTATTTACTTAATTTTTGAACTTTTTGGATTAATTAATAAAGATATTTATCGCTAGAAGGGATGATTGTCCATGTCAAAATACGTGGAAATGACGCATGATCAAGTAATCGCAGCTTGTAAAAAGTATATGAATGGGGAGCAGCTGGATTTTGTTGAAAAGGCTTATGAATATGCTAATAAAGCTCATGCTGGTCAAAAACGCGCCTCAGGACAACCATATATCGTGCACCCAACTCAAGTAGCTGGTACTTTAGCTACTTTAGGCCTTGATCCGGATACTGTTGCGGCTGGTTTTTTGCATGATACTGTTGAGGATACACCGGTTACCAATGATGATATTAAACGTGACTTCGGTGAGGATGTTGCTTTTATCGTTGATGGGGTAACGAAGTTAAATAAGTATCAATATAAGTCTCACCAGGAATTTTTGGCCGAAAATCACCGGAAAATGTTAATCGCTATGGCTAAAGACCTCCGGGTTATCATGGTTAAATTAGCTGACCGTTTGCACAATATGCATACTTTGCAACACCTCCGTCCTGATAAGCAGCGCCGGATTGCTTCAGAAACAATGGACATTTACGCACCACTTGCTGATCGTCTTGGTATCGGAACGATCAAGTGGGAACTTGAAGATATGTCTTTCCACTATTTAAATCCAGAAGCTTATTATCGCATCGTTAACTTAATGGACGTTAAACGTAGTGAACGGGAAAAGTACATTGCGGATGCTATTAAGACGATGAAGAAGACTTTAGATGGTCTTCATATTAAATATGAAATTTATGGTCGGCCAAAGCATATTTATTCCATCTATAAAAAGATGGTTAATAAGCATAAAGATTTTGAAGAAATTTATGACTTATTAGCTGTTAGAGTGATCGTGAAGACAGTGCGGGATTGTTATGCCGTGCTCGGGGTAGTCCATACTGAATGGAAGCCAATGCCAGGCCGCTTTAAGGATTATATTGCAGTGCCTAAGGTTAATGGTTATCAATCACTTCACACCACGATTATTGGACCAGGTGGTCGTCCACTTGAAATCCAGATTAGAACCCGGCAAATGCATGAAGTTGCTGAATACGGGGTTGCGGCCCACTGGGCATATAAGCGCGGTAACTTTACTGGTGTGCAGGAAACTAGTTCTGGTGAAAAGCTGGACATGGTTCGTGAAATCCTCGAATTAAAGGATGAAACTAAAGACGCTGATGAATTTATGAAGAGCGTCAAGAGCGATATCTTTTCTGACCGCGTCTATGTCTTTACTCCGCGCGGTGAGGTATATGAATTGCCCAGGGGTTCAGTTACGCTCGATTTTGCCTATGCTATTCATACGCAAGTAGGTAGTCATGCGGTAGGTGCCAAAGTAAATAACAAGTTAGTGCCGCTGGATTATAAGCTTAAAAATGGGGATGTCATCGACATCATGACCCAGACCAATTCTGCTCCGTCACGTGACTGGATGGATATGGTGAAGACTTCAAGGGCACGGAATAAAATCCGGCGCTACTTTAGAGCACTTGACCGTGAAGGCAGTATTGAACGCGGCAAGCAAGAAGTTGCAGAACTGCTCAGAGAAAACGGGTTAAATACTAAGAAATTTTTAGATAAAGAACATATCGAAAAAAGCTTAGAACACTTTAACTATAATTCTTCAGATGAATTGTTTGCAGCCATCGGCTTTGGCGATCAATCAGCAATGGGTGTTTACAATCGCTTGACGATTGATCAAAGACGTAAAGATGAAAAAGAAAAGCAGAAGAAACGGGAAGAAGAAATTCTGAACGCGGGGCAACAATCTTCTAGTTCTGAAGATAAGAAGTCGGCTAGTCATGATACGGTCATGAAGGTTAAGCATAAGAATAGCATCATGATTCAGGGTGTTAGTGATTTAATGCTTCATTTGGCTAAGTGCTGTAATCCAGTTCCAGGCGACGACATCATTGGTTACGTTACTAAGGGCCGCGGGGTAACCATTCACCGCAGTGATTGCCGTAATATTACGGAAGAAGCGAAAAAGCAGGGCCGCTTGATTGATGTTGAGTGGGAAAATGTTGAAGAAAATAATGCCCAAGCCTTTAATGCTAATATTGAAGTCTTTGGCTACAATCGTGGGAACCTATTAAGTGACGTTATTAATAAGTTGAATTCTTTGACTAAAAATATCAATAACATTTCTGGTAAGGTCAACGATGAGAATATTGCCCATTTTTATGTCACTGTTTCAGTAAATAATAGTAGTCAGTTGCAAGGAATATTGAGCAAATTGCATGATATTCCTGACGTATATGAGACTAAGAGGTCAGATAATTAATGAGAATTGTAATTCAGAGAGTTAATAAGGCACAAGTTAATATTGATGGCAAATGCGTTGGTAAGATTGCTAAAGGTTTTCTGTTGTTAGTCGGTTTGCGCGACGGGGATGATATGGCAGTAGTGAAAAAGGCTGCTGATAAGATTGCTAAGATGCGCATTTTTGAGGATGAAGATGGTAAAACCAATTTGTCTTTGAAAGATGTCGGCGGTGAAATTTTGAGTGTTAGCCAATTTACTTTGCTTGCAAATACAAAGAAGGGAAATCGCCCAAGCTTTGTTGAGGCAATGCGACCACCGAAGTCAAAAGATCTTTGGCTAGAATTTAACAAGGAACTTGAAGCAGATGGCTTTCATGTTGAAACCGGTGAATTTGGGGCTGATATGCAAGTTGATCTTGAAAACGACGGACCATTTACGATTGTGTTAGATCTTTAATAAAGAAACACTCAAATAACAAAGATTATTTTAGAAAATAAAGAAAAGAGCTTAGAAAAAATTATATTTCTAGGTTATTTTTGTATTAATTAGGAATTAAAACATTGGTAGATTAGGCATGTATAAAGAATTTATTAAGAAAGAAATTTTTTACATAAAGCAATAGATTAATATATTGCATGTGTATAATAACGAGCGTAATTTAAAAGCGCTACAGGGAGAGTGCATTAAAATAAAGATTTTGAGACACAATTTGAGTGATATAGGAGGAAATAATGGTGTCGAAGAATAACCGTATGAAAAAATGGAAGAGGCTGCAGAACGCAAGCCTAATTTTGCAATACGTAAATTAACTATTGGAGCTGCCTCAGTTCTTTTAGGAACTTCATTGTGGCTTGGAGTTAGTGCAAGTACTACACACGCCGAAACTAATGATGATACTGATGCAAAAGCTGAAGTAGAAGAAAGTAGCGGCGATCAAGCTAAGGGCGGTTCAGTTGAAAACGTTGTTGTTGACAATACTGAAACTGCTAATGCTAGTCAAGATCAAACTGCAAAACAAGAAAATGTTAAAGCTGATGAAAACACCAGCTCTGTTTCTGCTACTCAAGAAAATAAGCAAGTACAAGCAGAAGTTAAGGATAACGCTGCTAAAAAGGCTGCTGATTCAGAAGGTACTGAAAAAGCAGAAATTAAGAGGAATGCTAAGGCAGTTAAGACAGATGCTAATGAAGAAAAGAAAGCTGACAGCATTGACGTTAACTTGGGTACGCAAGGTAGTAAACAAGACAAGGATGCTAGAGTTGCTACACATAAGGTACAAAAAGATAATCAAGTTAATGAGACTACATTTAACCTTAATACTAATCAATTAAAGAACAGTAATAACGATGTAAAAGATATAGCAAAGTTATTTGGTGTTTCTCTTTTAACGAGTTCTAAGCAGACAGCTAGTGTAGATGATGCAGTGAATGTTGATGATCAAAACTGGTCAAGTGATATGGCTGCTACCTTGAAGCAAAACTTGGGTGATAAACGTAATAATTTTAGTTTCTTACCTAAAGCTCAAGTAGCTTATGCCATTGTGAAGAATGCAGCAGGAAATAAGCGTTATGTTTATGCTACGGATCGAAAAAATCCAGGACAAACTGTTTACTTTTACGATGCCAATACTGGAACAGTTATTACTTCACTTGAGCCAAGCAAAATTTCTAAGAACTTTTCTGGATCAAAAACCGGAACAAACTCGGCAACTAACATTTATTCAGGTGGGAGTTACCATGTAATTACTCAAACAATTAACAAAGGTGGAGTAAGCTACTCTAGAACTACTGTTAGTAATAATGACGGTAATACTGATAAAGTTACTAATGGAGTATCTGGTAACATCGAAGGTTCAGGCGGCTTAGGATTTACGAATGATAACTTTAATACTTTCCATGGTTTGGAAAATGAGAAGTTTTGGAAGAGTCCAAGTACTGTTGTTCCAGGAAAAGCTAAACAAACTATTTATTACGTAAATGCTAAGACTAGTGATTTGATTGCTAAGACATCATATGATGCTTTAACTGGTGAAACATATGATGCTAATGCTGCCAAATTAGAGACTATTAAACATAATGGTAAAACATATAAGTTAGTATCTAATGATAAAGCAAGTCAAGCTGCATTAGATAGTGTATTAGCCACTAATAATGGCGTTGTAATTCATGCTAAAGATGTTCTTGACACACCATTACAAGGCAGTTTAGGCAATAGAATGGGAGATATCTCAATTGCTTTATCTAAGTTTGCTACTGATGTTGTCTTCATTTATAAGACAAGAGATAACAAGGGTATTGCCGATCTAAACGTTTATAGTGTTGCTAATCGCGATATGCGTAACCCAGATGGTAGTATAAAAGCAAGTTTAAGTTATGAATCAGGCGGAACTCAGGTTTTAAGTGATCCTAATATAAAACCTGGTGATTTTGCTGAAGGTAGTATTAACAGAGGAGCAGCCGGAGCAATTGCCTATAACTTGGCTAAAACAGGTAACCAAGACATCGTCTTCTTCTACAATCCTGAAGAAAAAGGTACTGCTAGCCTGAGTTACTGGGATGATACTAACAATAAGCCTATTACTTCTACAGATGTTCCTGGTATTCAAAATCGTACTGATGAAGGTAAACCTGGTGAGAGTATTAGCTTCCCTGACGGTTCAAGTGATGTAACAAAAATTGAACAATCTGGCTATACTTTAGGTAATATTACTAAAGATGGAAACGTAGTTTCAATTGATTATCCTAATAACTTCGGAAAACTAACCGATGGTTGTCAACATTTTATAGTTCACTTTACTAAGACACCTGCTAAGCAAGATGGTACTGCAACTTTGAAGTGCTATGACGACGATACTAATACTTACATTACAATTGAAAATGTGCCAAGTATCCAAAATAGAACTGATAATGGTAAAGTCGATGATGCAATTTCATTTGCTGATGGTCAAAATGATGTAACTAAGATTGAAAATGCTAACTACGAAATCGTTAACACAACAAAGGGTAATGAAAATGGTACTAGTTTAGGCAATGGTTACGTTGTTAATGGAAACTTAACCCCAACTCCACAAAACTTTGTAGTTCACTTTAAGCATAGAAAACAAACTGCACAATATATGGCTAAGTCAACTTTAACTGTTAACTACTCTAATGATGATAGTTCTGCTCCACAAATCACTAAGCCAAGTAATGATAGTCAAATCATTAACTTTACTCGTGATGTGACTACTGACTTAGTAACTGGAAATAAGACCACTGGAAACAGGACTCAAGCCAATTCTTCATTTGAATCAGTAATTACTCCAAATCAAGATGGTTGGACAGTAAAATCTGTTAAAGATGCGAATACTGGTGTGTCAGACAATGATAGTATTGGTAACGTTAAAATTTTACCTGCAGAACGGAACGCAAATAATGTTGTTAACGTTGTTTACACTCCAGTTGAAAAGCCAGCTCCACAACAACAAAAGGCAACTGTTAAGATCGTTGACAAGACTGATAACAAGCAATTAGGTGACGCTTTCAACAGTCAAGGCCTTACTGACGAAAGCATTACTTTTCCAGATGAACCACAACCAGTTCTTCCTGAAAACACACCAAATGAACCTGAAAACGTAACTCCACACGGACAAGATGTTCCTGACGTTCCAGAAGAAAATACTGATAATGTAAGACCTCACAGTTCTGCTACTCTACAAAAAGAAGAATCAGTTCGTCCACATTCAATAACTCCTGAAAACGTAAGTGACAAGCAAATTGCATCTGCTAAGAAGGTAGTTTCAAGAAATGAATTACCTCAAACAGGTGAAGATGGTGGATTAAACGAACTTGCAGCAGCTCTTGGTTTGGCTGCATCAAGCATTGGTTTACTTGGTTTGACAGGTGCTAAGAAGCGTCGTAAGAATAGATAAATAATCTATTTGAATAAAAGAGTTTAGGAATTTTTCCTAAACTCTTTTTTCGTTGCCAATTTTATTTAAATAAGTTTTAGGTAAAGCGGTTACAAAGGTTGACTTTACCTCTTTAAAACCATAAACTAAAAAGGAATTATCGAAGACAAAGATTGAAGATTAGCACAGGTCATTTATTAGAGACTGCTCAGCTTGGTGAAAGAGCAGAATGATCTTAATCTGTGACACCTTTAACAGATAATTAATCGTCTCGCGAGCGTTAATCGTAGGAAATAAAAGGTGGTACCGTGCTAATTTGAGCGCCCTTGATCTTATTCAAGGACGCTTTTTATTTTGTTTAATTTAAAAATAAAAAGGATGATTTAATGAGAGTTCAAAGACCTAAAGGAACAGTCGACATTTTACCTGATGTTTCAGGCTCGTGGGAAAAAGTTGAAGCAACTGCTCGTGAATTTTTCAACCGGGCAAATTACCGTGAAATTCGGACGCCAAGTTTTGAAAATTACGAAGTTTTCTCACGTTCAAGTGGTGAAAGTTCAGATGTTGTTGAAAAAGAAATGTATGATTTTAATGACAAAGGTGGCCGTCATATTGCATTAAGACCAGAAGGAACAGCCGGTGTTGTTCGTGCTTATGTTGAAAATAAGCTCTACGGTCCAGATGTAGTTAAGCCATTTAATGTCTTTTATATTGACAACACCTTTAGATATGAAAGACCACAAGCTGGTCGACAACGTGAATTCCACCAAATTGGTGTTGAAAGCTTCGGTTCAGCAAGTCCTCTTGCAGATGTTGAAACGATCATGATGGGACACGATTTATTAGCTGAACTTGGTGTTAAAAATTACGAATTACACATCAACACTTTAGGTAATGCTCAAGTGCGTCAAGATTACCATGATGCTTTAGTAAATTACTTCACTCCTTTGAAGGATCAACTTTCAGAAGATTCACAACGTCGTTTATCAATGAATCCACTACGAATTCTTGATTCAAAAGCTGACGAAGATAAGCAATTCTTGCCAGATGCTCCTAAGATTGTTGATTACCTTGATGAAGATTCTAAGAAGAACTTCGAAGTGATCACTAATATGTTGACACAATTAGGCATTGACTATGTACTTGATGATGATCTTGTACGTGGTCTTGATTACTACACCGGAATTATTTTTGAATTCATGGTTGAAGATAAGAATCTTTGGGAATCAGCTACCACAATTTTAGGTGGAGGCCGCTATGACCACCTTGTACAAGAATTTGATGGTCCAGAAACGCCAGCTGTTGGTTTTGGTATCGGTGAAGAACGTTTGATGCTTGTTTTAAAGGAACAAAATCCTGCATTATTTGAAGATGAAGGAATTGATTTCTTTATCACTAACATCGGTGCTGGTACAGAAATGAAGGCAGTTGAAATTGCTAGATCACTTCGGGGGCAAGGCTTTAAGACCCAATATGATGTTGATCAAAAGAAGCTTAGGCAACAATTCCGTAAAGCCGACCGAGTACATGCAAAATATGTTATTACCCTTGGTGCAAAGGAACTTGAAAATGGCACTTTGAACATTAAGCGTCTTAGTGATGGTCACACTATTGATTTAAGTCTTGAAGATTTAAATGATATGCAAAATGTAATGAAGAAGTTAGAGGATTAATTATTATGATGAAGATGGATAAAAGAACAGATTATTGCGGTAATATTACTAGCAAATATGAAGGTATAGAAGTAACTCTATTTGGCTGGGTTCAACGTGTACGTAATTTAGGTAACCTAGTTTTCATTGATTTACGTGACCGTGAAGGAATCGTTCAAGTTGTTGTTAACAAAGATTCTGGTAAGGAATTAATGACCATTGCCGATGAACTTGGTAGCGAATACGTCATTGAAGTTAAAGGTAAGGTTGTTAAACGTTCAAGTGTTAACCCAGATATGAAGACTGGGGAAGTTGAAGTTGATGCTACCAAAATTGACATTTTAAACAAGTCAAAGGTACCACCATTTGAAATCAAAGATGACATTACTGCAGCTGAACAAACTCGTTTGAAGTATCGTTATCTTGATCTTCGTCGCCCAACTTTACAAAAAGCCATTATCTTACGTGCTAAGATTTTGCGTGCTGTTCATGAATTCTTTGATGAAAATGGCTTTATCGATATTGAAACTCCTATTTTAGGTAAGTCATCTCCAGAAGGTGCTCGTGACTATCTTGTTCCTTCAAGAATTTACCCAGGTAGTTTCTACGCTTTACCACAATCACCACAATTGTTTAAACAATTATTAATGGGTGCGGGCTTTGATAAGTACTACCAATTGGCTAAATGTTTCCGTGATGAAGATCTTCGTGGTGACCGTCAACCAGAATTTACGCAAATTGATATGGAAACTTCATTCTTAGATGAAAAGGGTGTTCAAGACTACACTGAAGGTTTGTTAAAGAAGATTATGAAAGATGTAATGAACATCGATCTTAAGACACCAATTAAGCGCATTACTTGGACTGACTCGATGAACAAGTATGGTTGTGATAAGCCAGATACTCGTTACGAAATGTTCATCCATGACTTAAGCCCAATCTTTAAGGATTCAGACTTCAAGGTCTTCTCTGGTGCAATCGCTGATGGAGGTTATGTCAAAGGTTTAGCTGTTAAAAATGGTGCTAAACAATATTCGCGTAAGAAGATTGATGAAAAGGCTGATTACATCAAGCGTTACCACGCAAAAGGTTTAGCTTGGGTTAAGTATGAAGATGGTGAATTCTCAGGTCCTGTATCTCGTTTCTTGACTGATGAAAACAAGGAAGCCTTAATTAAGGAATTTAACCTTGAAGGTGAAGAATTAGTTGTCTTTGTTGCTGACAATTGGAAAGTTTGCTGTGATTCACTTAATCACCTTCGTCGTGAATTCGCTAAAGAAACCGGCATTATTCCAAAAGACGTTTATGACTTTGTTTGGGTTGTCGATTGGCCATTATTTGAATATGATGAAGGCCTTGGCCGCTGGATTGCTGCTCACCACCCATTCACAATGCCAGATGATGAAGGAATCAAACTTTTGGATACTGAACCTCATAAGGCCCACGCTCGTTCATACGATATCGTTATGAATGGGGATGAAATGGGTGGTGGATCAATCCGTATCCACAAACGTTCAATCCAAGAAAAGATGTTTAAGGCTTTAGGCTTTACTAAGAAGAGAGCCTATGAACAATTTGGTTACTTAATGGATGCCTTGGACATGGGCTTCCCACCTCATGCTGGATTGGCCATCGGACTTGATCGTTTCGCTATGATGCTTGCCCAAAAGGACAATATTCGTGACGTTACCGCTTTCCCTAAGAATGCTAATGCCAGTGAACCTATGATGCATGCTCCAGCACCTGTAACTGATCAACAACTTGAGGATATTGGTATTCAAGTTGATCCTGCCTTTGAAAAGAGTGTAAAGGATACTGAAGCTCGTCTTGAACAAGAAGCTGCCGAAGATGCTGCTAAGAATGCAACTTGGGATGAAGACTAATTGAATAATTAATTTAGTAAAAATGAACCTGGGAAAATATTTTTCCCAGGTTTTTCGCATGCTCTATTCAAGAATTATCGATGAGTTTCTTCCCGCGCATATTTTTATAATATGTTACAAATACGAAAGAATTGTTAAATGATTGTAAATTTAACGCTGCTATTCTCTGCTATCATAATCTAAGTGGAAGGTATAGAACACTTTTTTAAATAATTGAAGAGAATAATAAATAGAGGGAATTTAATTGCAGAGTAAGAAAATTTTAAGTATTTTAGCATGTGCTGGCATTTTAGCTTCAGCAGGTGTAACAATTGTCGATAGTAATTTTACAAATCAAGAAGTTCAAACTGTAAAGGCAGTCAAAGTAAAGGCTCGTTCATATGGTATCGATGTTGCTGTTTACCAATCTACTAGTCTTGCAAGTAGTGCAAGAAAAGGTGCAAAATACGCAATTGTCAAGGTTAGTGAAGGTACTAGTTATCGTAATCCAAGGGCTAAGTCTCAAATCTCATCTGCTAAAGCTAACGGAATGATGCCTATGGCATATCACTTTGCTTTGTTTGGCGCTAATTCTTCAAGAGCTAAGAGTGAAGCTAAGTATGCTGTTTTAAGTGCAAAAGCTTATGGCTTACCAAAAGGCTCATATATTGCTTGTGACTGGGAAACTGGTGACGGTAATAATGTCAATGGTGGTAAAACAGCAAGTGCTAACGCGATCATTGCTTTTATGAAACAAATCAAAGCTAGCGGTTATCAACCACTTCTTTACTCAGGAGCATATCTTTTAAATAGCCATATCAATACTTCTAAAGTAACAAACGCATTTCCAAATTCACTTTGGGTTGCTTCATACGCTACAATGGGTAGAATTGATACACCAAACTTCAACTACTTCCCATCAATGAATGGGGTAGCAATTTGGCAATTTACCGATAATTGGCGTGGTTTACATGTTGATGGCAACATTTCATTGCTTCCTTTGACGACAAATAGTGGCAAGGCTTCTAGTCAAGCTCCATCAGCTAAGGGTGTAACTGCACGTAAGAAGATTATGTCAATTTCAAGTATTTATGATAAGAATGGTAAGAATACTGGTAAACATGCCAAGACTTACAAGACCTACAATGTTTATGGTACTCCTGTAAAGATCGGTAACAAAGAATTTTACCGTATTGGTAAGAATTCTTATGTCAAATTGGCAAATGTTGATGGTATTAAGCGTGTTCTTAAGTCTTCAACTAAGATTTTCACTAATAAAGGTAAAGTAACTTCTAAGTCAGATGTTCCAGCAGGAACCACTGTTGCAACTTATGGTGGTATTAAGACTGTTAATGGTCAAAAGGTTTACCGTGTAAACAAGAACCGTTACATGAGAGCAGATGCATTTTAAAAAGATTGAATATTAAAGTTTAAAGATCACGATGGTAATTAAATAATTGCTGTCGTGATTTTTTATCTATTTTTAGGCAAAATATTTGGGCTAAGAAAGATTAAATGCTAAATTTTAGATAGGTGGTGGAAACGATGAATTTTGATAAAGAAAAAAGATTAAAAAAATTGTCCCAAGAGCAATATGATGTCACGCAGAAAGCATATACCGAGTATCCTTTTACTGGTAAGTACGATGATTTTTATGACAAGGGGATTTATGTCGATGTCGTCTCTGGCGAGCCCTTATTTTCCAGTCAAGATAAGTATGACGCAGGTTGTGGTTGGCCTAGTTTTACCAAACCAATTAAGAAATTAACCTATCATCGCGATCAATCACATAATATGGAAAGAACAGAAGTGAAAAGTCCCGAAGCTGATTCACATTTAGGGCACGTTTTTACTGATGGTCCAATTGATAAGGGTGGATTACGTTACTGCATTAATTCAGCTGCGCTAAAATTTATTCCTTATGATGATTTAGATAAAGAAGGTTATGGCGAATATAAAAAGTTGTTTAATTAAAATATTCAAATTTATGTAAAGCAAATTAAATCTTTTATCTCTTCTGCCTCAATGATAAAATTAACACGTTAATTAATTAGAATTGAGATTGGAAGAATGAAGAAAGAAAAATACGCAATTTATATTGGTTTACCTGTCTTTTTGATTTTTGCTGTTTCAGTAATGATGAAAGCAGGTTGGATTGTTCAATTTGATGCAGCCTTGCAGCATGTTGCTCGCGCCATTCCAAATTTAACGGGATTGATGCTTAAACTTAGTTTGCTAGCAGCACCAAAAGTTGATTTAATTTGGATGCTAATTCTCGCCGTTATTTTGTGGTTTAAACATATGCAGCCAATGGCGACCAGTATCGTAATCACATTGGTCAGTGCTGATGCAGTCGGTTTTATAATCAAACATATAGTCCAAAGAGCAAGACCTGTTCAGCATTTAGCAATTGACGATGGTTTTAGTTTCCCAAGTGGTCATACTTTAGGGATGGGAGTCATTGTTTTCTGGCTCATCTTGGTTTTATTACCAATTGTAGTAAAGGATCAAACAAAGCTTTTTTGGATTGATCTGATCTTAATCATATGGCTAGTTATCGTCATGTGCTCAAGGGTATATGTCTTTGCACACTATCCATCAGATGTATGTGCATCAACTGCCTTTGCCGCATTTTGGGTAGGTTTGGTTGCAATTTGTTTGAAAAAAATAGTTTATCAAATTTGGCATAAAAATATTTAATAAATAAATACTGAAGTCGAATAATCCCGGCTTCAGTATTTTTGTATGGTACAATAAAATTACGTTTATTAAAAAGAGGTTCAAAATTGTTAACTAGATCACATCGCTTAGTAAGTGTGGCAATAGTTGAATTCGGTTTGATTGCGAGTAATCAATTTTTAATCAAAACAAGTCCATCTTCAGCACTTGTATTATTATGTGCAACTGCTATTGGCGCGACTTTACCCGACATCGATGACTATAATAGTTCTGCATCGCGCAAATCGCTAATCAACTTTAGTTTGTTTTTGCGCCATCGCGGAATTACTCATTCACTTATCGGGTGGGGGATTTTTTCTCTACTTCTGTATTTTTTAATGTCAAAAATTATGCCACTTAATTTAGAGGAATTATCTAGTTTTCAGCATCCCAATTGTTGGTTAAGTTTGTGGTTAGGTTTTAGTATTGGCTACTTCTTGCACTTAGTTGAAGATGCTTTTAGCCATCATGGCATTAACTGGTTAGCGCCGTTTACTAATCGTAAAAAATACCGCCGCTTTTTTCATTACAAAGTTGGCGGCTTCTTTGAAAAGTTATTAACTTTGATTGCCGTTCTTGCAATTATTTTTATGACAGGCTACTGGCTTTTAAATTTTATAAATATCAAATAAAAAAGATTATGTTAAGTTAAATAAAATATATTTGTCATGCTTTCTTAAGATTTGTAAAGTACAAGTCATGTTAAAATATACGTAAAGTTCAAACAATATCTTTAACGGGGGACTTAAATGTTTAAACGCAATAAGAAGATTTTAGGTATTCTTGCATGTGCAAGTGCTCTATCAGGTGGATCATTTTTAGCAGCACAAACTCATACAGCTAAAATTCAAGAGGTTAAGGCCGCTAGAAATAATGTTTCACCTCGTTCATATGGTGTAGATGTAGCCAGTTATCAAAGTACAAATTTAAGCTCAATGGCAAAAGCTGGTGGTCAATTTGCAATTGTCAAGGTTAGTGAAGGTACTGGATACCGTAACCCTAAGGCTGCTAGCCAAATTAAGAGTGCAATCGCAAATAATATGATGCCAATGGCATATCACTTTGCTACTTTTGGTTCTAATAGTAGCCAAGCAGTAGCTGAAGCAAACTATGCTGTTTCAAGTGCTAAGGCTTTAGGACTTCCTAAGGGATCATATATCGCTTGTGACTGGGAAACTGATCAAGGAAATAATGTTAATGGTGGGAAGAATCCGAGTGCCAATGCCATTATTGCTTTTATGCAAAAGGTAAAGGATTCAGGTTTTCAACCTCTTCTTTATTCAGGAGCATATTTATTAAATAGTAATATCAATACGGCTAAGGTAAATTCAGTCTTTCCAAATTCACTTTGGGTTGCTTCATACGCTACAATGGGTAGAATTGATACACCAAACTTCAACTACTTCCCATCAATGAATGGAGTAGCAATTTGGCAATTTACTGATAATTGGCGCGGCTTAAATGTTGACGGTAATATTTCCCTATTACCATTGTCAATGAATTCAGCAAGCAACGCTTCAAGCAATGCCAGTTCTCAAGCTGCCACTACTAATATTAATCAACAAGCTTCAAAGCCAGCTTCTAGCCAACCTAGTGAAGTTAAGACGACTAAGGTTGTCATGCATAGAGCTGCTGTTTATGACAAGAATGGTAACCGCGTTGGTAAGACAATTTATCCAACTTACAAGAAGATTACTGTTCTTGGTGGTTTAGTAAGAATTGGTAACCGTAACTACTACAAGATCGGTGATAACCAATACTTAGTTGCAAGAAACATCGATGGTAGTCCAAAATATGTGAAGCATAATGCGTTTGTATATACCGGTAAAGGAAAGAGAATTTATGTACCAACTATTAAGCGTGGTTCGACAATCACAGCTTATGGTAGTCGTGTTAAGCTTCATGGCAGATATTATTACCGTATTGGCGTAGGTAAATATGTTAAGTCTGGAAATATTCGTTAATAAATAAATGATCACTTTAAAGAAATTATCTTTAAGGTGATTTTTTATTGAAAAGAAATGGAGATTAAGAATTGATAAAATAGTATTGGTTATCATACTAGTTTTTGTTACACTAAAGCAAGTTATTTAGTTTTAATAAAAATAAGGAAAATTATGGATAACTTAGACAGATTTAATAGAAAATATAATTTTATTTCGAAATTATCAGCTGCTTTATTCTACTCAATTTCAGTAGCGATTGCGTTAAATTTCTTCTGGACGCCTGGACATATGTATTCATCCGGAATTACGGGTTTTGCCCAGTTAATTAACTCTATTACTCAGCGCTTTTTCCCGTTTACACTTTCAACGTCAATAATGTATTTTGTACTGAATGTACCTTTATTTATTATTGGTTGGACAAAAATTGGTCATAAGTTTACATTCTTTACAATTATTGCTGTTGTTCTTGGTTCACTTATGATGAAATTTATTCAACCCCTTAGCGTGCATTGGGATCCCTTGTTGTGTGCGATTTTCGGTGGGACTATTAACGGAATCGGAACTGGTTTTGCCTTAAAAAATGGAATTTCAACTGGTGGATTGGATATTATTGGAATCGTCTTTCGGATGAAGACGGGAACAAGTTACGGTAAATTTAATATCATTGTTAATTTGATCATTATTTCGGCCGCTGGTTTCGTCTTCGGCTGGACCAGAGCACTTTATTCAGCATTGACAATTTTCATCAACGGGCGGGTGATTGATGCTGTGTATACGCAACATAAGAAGATGCAGGTAATGATTATTACTGAACATCCCCAAAGTATCATCGACGGAATTCAAACTAAAATGCATCGAGGAATTACGATTATTCATGATGCTGAAGGTGCCTTTGGGCATGTAGAAAAGACAGTTTTAATTACCATTATCGATCGTTATGATATGTATGATATTCGTCAGATTATTGAAAAAGCTGATCCTTATGCTTTTGTTAGCGTGAGCGAAGTAGAAAAGGTATACGGGCGCTTCAAAGAGCAAGAAATTGTTTAGGTGAAAAATTTAAATAAAAGAAAAAGGTCTAGGAATTTAATCCTAGGCCTTTTAAAATAAGCTATTCATATAGTCATTGACTGCGGCTTGTTGCATTTCTTCCCAAGTTTTAAAGTGAGAATTCTTTTGAACAAAGTCATTTAAAGTATCTGATTTTAACTTTTCAATTTTACTAAAGTCATCAATTTTTAATCCTTTCATGAAAAAGATGAAATTAGCAAATTGCGTATATTTTTGCATGAAAGAATTTGAAAATATTTCTTGATAAGAAACTTCTTTTTGGGGATTTTGAGCCGCTATTTTTTGTAAATTACTTTTCATTTGCTCAAGCTTTTCTTTATCTGACATAATTCCTCCTTATATCAATTTCAAAATTATAACATAAAAAAACTGCCGTGGTGGGCAGTTCTTTTACTTCTTAAGATTCTTTTGGATGACTTTAACTGGATTTAACCAAGTTCCATTATTGATAAACCAGTTATTGCATGGAAATCCGTTAGCATTAATGTATTTATGATTGGTTTTAGTTAAACTTAAATGTAAGTGAGAACCGGTCAATTTACCAATCTTTTGACCAGTTTTTACAGTTTGTCCAACTTTTACTGAAATGTCCTTTTTCTTTTTGAAACCTTCTTGATAGATTTCAACGTAAATATCTGGACTAACAACCCAGACAAACCAACCTAAGCCATTACCATAAGCAACACTTTTTACAGTACCAGGGTGGATAGCTTTAACTGTTGAGTGTCCAACTTCACCCCAGCCAAAGTCCCAGCCATCATGGAAGTAACTTAATGGCTTAAGTGAGCGAGCATAATTGGTTTTACCAAATACTTGGGCGTTATACATTGGGTGAACGCCTTTTTTATTTAACTTGGCAAAAGGGTATCCCCAAGTCATTTTTTCTTGCTTAACATTCTGAGTATTAACATTTTCTGTATTTGCATCTGCATGAACAATACCAGCAGTTGTGGTAAATAAATTGGCTGAAAGGGCCAAAGTTGTGAAAATATTAAAAATTGTTTTCTTCTTCATAATCAAACTATCTTTTTAGATAGATAAATCTCGCTTTCTTTCTTAATTAAAACTAGAATTATAGATTATTTTTGTTACAAGAATATTACTAACTATTTAAAAGTAAAATAAAAACCCTAAAAGTTAGCCTTTTTAGGATTTTTATCAAAAATATTTATTATTAATATTTGATGAAGTTTAATCTTCAATGCCCAAGTGGTGCATAATCAATGCAGCAGTTTCCTCAATTGAACGATGGGCCACATTAATGACATAGCAGCCTAACTTGTCGTATAACTTTTGTGCGGCTGCAAGTTCTTCATTAATTGAATCCATATTTGAGTATGAAGTATCAGGATTTAATCCATATGAAATCATTCTTTGACGACGAATTTCATTTAAGACAGATGGATCGTTTGTCAAACCGATGATCTTCTTTGGATCGATCTCATAAATTTCTTTTGGAATATGAGTTTGAGGAACTAACGGAAGGTTAGCTACCTTTAAATTTTTGTTAGCTAAGAACAATGAAAGTGGAGTCTTTGAAGTTCTAGATACACCAAGTAAGACAACATCGGCTTCCAAGAAACCTTTAGGATCTTTACCATCGTCATACATAACCGCAAATTCCATTGCAGAAATTCGATCGAAGTAATGAGAATTAAGTTGGTGTTGTGCACCACTGCGTTCTACTGGATGCATCCCCGTAACTTGTGAGATAGCTTCAATTGCTGGTGACATAATATCGACACGTTTAGCATTATTTTCTCTTGCAAAACGAATAATTGGCAATTGCATTTCATCTTTAGCCAAACTATAGATAATCACTAAATTTGGATATTGTTTTATTTCATCTAGAGTTTGATCTAGTTTTTTCTTATCGGTAATAAATGGATAGCGGCGATAATTGATTTTGGCATCAGGAAATTGTGCTGCAGCTGCAGCAGCGTTGTTAAAAGCAGTGTCGCCGGCTGAATCAGAAATAATGACAATATTTACTTCTTGATTTTTTGAATCCTTTTCAGGCATGATATACACCTCTTTCTGCATAAAATTATACCAGATAGTAGCTGTAATGAAATCGCTTAATCAAGTTTCACCATACAATTTAAGAAAAATAAAAAAATCTCAAAAAATTCTTGAGTTTCTATTGACCGTCAATTTTCGTTTGCTATAATTTAATTAAACGTATGGCGTAACGCCAAGAAATGGAAGGAGGGATCACACATGGCTAAGACAATCGTTCACGAAAACGAGTCTATTGATGATGCTCTTCGTCGTTTCAAGCGTTCCGTTTCTAGAAGTGGTACCTTACAAGAATACCGTAAGCGCGAATTCTATGAAAAACCTAGTGTTCGTAGAAAGCTTAAGTCAGAAGCTGCACGCAAGCGTAGACATTATTAATAAACAAAAAGATCTGGTTTTTCCAGATCTTTTTTCTTTCCCAAATAATATTGCAGAAAAATAGATTGAACTTTGTTATAATTCTTTTGTAGGTTTTATTTTCAGAAAGAAGGAACTACATTGAGTTTATCTGATCAAATTATGTCTGATATGAAGCAGGCAATGAAGGATAAAGATAAAATTAGATTAAATACTGTTCGAATGATTAAGTCTGCATTAATGAATGAAAAAATTAAATTAGGTCATGATCTTAATCCTGACGAAGAGTTAACGGTATTAAATCGTGAAAAGAAACAAAGAGAAGAATCAATCGACGAATTTGTGAAAGCAAAACGTGATGATTTAATTGATTCCACTAAAAAAGAACTCGAAGTTGTTGAAAGTTATATGCCAAAACAACTTTCAAAGGATGAATTAGATAAAATCATTAGTGAAACTGTTGAAGAAGTCGGTGCTAAAGGAAAGTCAGACTTTGGTAAAGTAATGAAAGCCTTAATGCCTAAGATTAAGGGCCGTGCCGATGGTAAACAAGCTTCAGAGTTAGTTCGCAATCACCTTAATTAATAAAAAGGGGAGTTCATTTGGCTCAAGAAAATTTTATTCCAGAAAGCACAGAAAATATCCAAAAACTCGTTGGAGTTAATGATGGCAATTTAAGGTTATTAGCAGAAGGCTATGATGTCTCTGTCTCTGATACTGGTAATGAAATCATCGTTGAAGGCAATGATAATGGCGTAAAGAAAGTTCTAGAGGTCTTGAAGGCTCTCGATAATGTGGTGAACACTGGTGTTAACATTAGTGCCCCCGACGTCGTTAGTGCCATGAAAATGGCGGATAAAGGAACTACTGAGTATTTTTCTGATCTATATAAAACGATTTTAATTCGGGATGCTAAAGGCCGACCGATTAGAGTTAAAAATATGGGGCAAAAGCGTTATGTTGATGCTATTCAGAAGAATGATGTTGTCTTTGGTATTGGACCAGCTGGTACTGGTAAAACCTTTTTAGCCGTTGTTTGTGCTATTGCCGCTTTCAAAAAAGGTGAAGTATCACGAATTGTCTTAACTCGTCCAGCTGTTGAAGCAGGTGAATCCTTGGGATTTTTACCGGGGGATTTAAAAGAAAAAGTAGATCCATATCTTAGACCAATTTATGATTCTTTATATGCAATTTTAGGGACTAATACGACTGATCGCTTGATGGAAAGAGGCACAATTGAAGTTGCTCCTTTAGCTTATATGCGTGGTAGAACATTAGATGATGCATTTGTGATTCTTGATGAAGCGCAAAATACTACCGATGCACAGATGAAAATGTTTCTTACCCGTCTAGGATTTAATTCTAGAATGATCGTCAACGGTGATATGACTCAAGTAGACTTACCGGGAAGACAGCGTAGTGGTTTAATTGAAGCACAACATATTTTAAAGGGAATTGATCAGATCAAGTTTATTAATTTCTCTGCCAATGATGTTGTTCGTCACCCTGTTGTTGCAAAAATAATCAATGCTTATGAAAAAAAGGATGTCAGAGATTAAGATGGAGCCAATCGAGCTTACTTTTAATGATGAAGTCGGATTTTTGGATGATAAAGATCGTGACTGGAAAAATTGGATCATGAAATTGTTGCTACTTGCGAAAAAAGAGATTGGCAAAGAAAATGCTCAAGAAATGAGTATTAATTTTGTTGATCAAGCTAAAAGTCATGAGATTAATTTAAAATATCGCGATAAAGATCGTCCAACTGATGTAATTTCTTTTGCAATTGAAGATGGTGAAGATGGACTTGATCTTTCATCTTTTGTTCAAGATCCAGATTTTCAAGAAGATATCGGTGATCTGTTTATGTGCCCTGAAGTTATTACAAGACATAGCAAAGAATACAAGACAGGTTTTGATCGTGAATTTGGCTATACAATTGTCCATGGCTATCTTCATTTGAATGGTTATGATCATATCAAACCTGATGAAGCTAAAGAAATGTTTGGCATTCAAGGCAAGGTGCTTGAAGATTATGGCTTGCCATTATATCCAGATCAATTAGACGTTGGCAGAGGTAAATAATGAATCAAAACAAAGAATTTAAATCAGGTTTTGTCGCTTTAGTTGGTCGACCAAATGTCGGTAAATCAACTTTGATGAACCATTTAGTGGGTCAAAAAGTTGCGATTACTTCTAACAAGCCACAAACAACACGTAATCGAATTTCAGGTATTTATACTGATCAAGATATGCAAGTAGTTTTTGTAGACACTCCAGGAATTTTTAAACCACATTCCAAACTTGATGATTACATGGATAAAGCCAGTCTTTCTAGTTTAAAGGACGTTGACTTGGTTTTATTTATGGTTGATCCGGAAAAGCCAGGTAAGGGTGATCTTTTTATCTTAGATCAACTAAAACAAGTTAAACTACCGGTGTTTTTAGTGATTAATAAGATCGATGAAATTCACCCTGATAAACTTTTACCAATTATTGACGCTTATCGTAAAGAGGCTGATTTTAAAGAATATTTACCTATTTCTGCCACAGAAGGGATGGGTATTCCAGATTTACTAAAGGCTCTTAATGAAAACTTGCCTAGCGGCCCTCAATATTATGGTTCTGATCAGATCACAGATCGACCAGAGTATTTTGTAGTGGCTGAATTAATTCGCGAACAAGTTTTACAATTAACCTCTCAAGAAGTGCCTCATGCTACCGCTGTTGCCGTTGACCGCATGAATCAGCGTATCAACGGTAAATTACAGATTGAGGCAACGATTTACGTCGAACGAGATGGACAAAAAGGAATTATTATAGGTAAAGGGGCAAAAATGCTCAAGCAAATCGGTATTAATTCACGCAGAGCAATTGAAGATTTACTTGGTGAAAAAGTTAACCTTAAATTATGGGTGAAAGTTCAACATAATTGGCGCTCTGATCCATCTTTCTTGAAATTAATTGGCTACGATAAAAAGGAATTATAGATATGGCGCGCGAACTTAAAGAAGTTCAAGGCATCATCTTTAAAAGACAAAAATACAAAGAAGCAGATTTACTTGCCAAAATTATGACCGAAAAAGATGGCATTATTACATTGGTGGTTAAGGGGGCTTTACGTCCTAAATCAAAATTAGGAGCAGCTACTCTTAATTTTTCTTATGGTGATTATGTCATTTATACTAGTGGTCAAGGTTTAAGTAATTTGCGTACATTTAAAGAAGTAAAGCAGTTTGAGAATTTATTTAATGATTTATCTAAAAATGCTTATGCTTCTTTTATTTTGGATTTAATTGATCATGCTTTTATAGAATATCAACCACTTGGTAAATATTATTCACTAGCGCAGTTTGCTTTAAATAAAATTAATGCTGGTCTTGATCCAGAAATGATTACGCAGATTGTCCAAATGCAACTACTTAGTGCTTACGGTGTGCAGCCACAATTAAAAAAATGCGTCATTTGTGGTAAAGAGACAGGAGTATTTGATTATTCGATTAAATTGGGCGGGGTAATTTGTAGTGATCACTTTGCTAAAGTTAATAGTCGCTTGCATTTATTACCCAAGCAGACCGCGATTTTAAGAACAACTGGTTTGGTGCCCTTTAATCGGTTGGGTGAGATAAAAATTTCAACCGAAAATAAAAAAGCAACACGAAAAGTGATTGATAAAATTTATCGACAAACGATTGATTTAAATTTAAAAACAAAGAAATTTTTAGATGAATTAAAACTTTTTAGCTAGTCAAAATGACTAGTCGAACTTTGATCATTGTGGTAAAATCAAAGTGTATTTGGCGAAGATGAGGATTTAAGAAAAAGTACTAGTTAAGCGAATGTCGTTTGGTGAAAGGACATCTAGGAAAAAGGCACCTCTAGTCATTTTAATTAAGAGCAGGAAGAACACTTCCTGAATTAGGGTGGAACCGCGATAATGAATTCGTCCCTATGCAATAATTTTGCATAGGCTTTTTTTATGGCCTAGCGCAGGAAGGAATGAAAAAAATGGCAGATAAGAAATTAAATATTCAAACTATGATCTTTAAGCTAGAACAATTCTGGTCCTCTAAGGGTTGTATGATCATGCCTTCATACGATGTAGAAAAAGGTGCAGGAACAATGAGTCCTTACACTTTTCTTCGTGCAGTTGGCCCAGAACCATGGGCAGCTTGTTACGTTGAACCTTCAAGAAGACCTGCGGATGGTCGTTATGGTGAAAATCCTAATAGATTATTCCAACACCACCAGTTCCAAGTAGTTATTAAACCAGCACCTAAGGATATTCAACAATATTACTTAGATAGTTTAAAAGTTTTGGGTATTGATCCACTTGAACACGATATCCGTTTCGTAGAAGATAACTGGGCAAACCCATCAATGGGTTGTGCCGGTGTTGGTTGGGAAGTTTGGCTCGACGGAATGGAAGTTAGCCAATTTACTTACTTCCAAGTAGTCGGTGAACTTGATGTAAAGCCAACAATGAGTGAAATTACTTATGGTGTAGAAAGACTAGCTTCATATATTCAAGATGTAAATTCAGTCTTTGATCTTGAATGGGGTAACGGAGTTCTTTACCGTGATATCTTCAAGCAACCAGAATATGAACATTCTAAGTACGCCTTTGAAGAATCAAATCAAGAACAACTTTTGCAATTCTTTGATATTTATGAAGCTACAGCTAAGCGTTTACTTGACCAAAACTTAGTACACCCAGCTTATGATTACATTCTTAAATGTTCTCATACCTTTAACTTACTTGATGCACGTGGTGCCGTTTCAGTTACTGAACGTGCAGGATATTTATCAAGAATTAGAAATTTGGCACATGAAGTTGCTACTAAGTTTGTTGAAGAACGTGAAAAACGGGGATTCCCACTTTTAAAGAATGCTCAAGACAAAAAGGCGGGTGTAGAAGATGACTAAGGATTACTTATTTGAAATCGGTACAGAAGAAATGCCTGCACACGTAGTTACTCGTAGTGTTAAGCAACTTGCTGATCGTACTCGTAAATTCTTAAAAGAAAATGGTTTAGCTTTTAAAGATATTAAAACTTATTCCACTCCAAGACGTTTAACCATTCTTGTTGAAGATTTAGCAGAAAAGCAAGACGATATTGATGAAGTAAAAAAGGGTCCAGCTAAAAAGATCGCTCAAGATGCAGATGGCAATTGGACTAAGGCTGCTCAAGGTTTTGCTCGTGGACAAGGAATGAGCACAGATGATATTTACTTTGAAGAATTAAAGGGCATTGAATATGCTTATGTTCATGTCAAAAAAGAAGGTAAAAAGGCTAGTGACATTTTACTTGGCATGAGCAATATCATTAAGGATATGACTTTCCCTACAAAAATGCGTTGGGATTCAAATGACTTTGAATTTGTTCGTCCAATTCACTGGTTAGTTTCTTTGTATGGCAATGATGTTATTCCAGTCAAGATTTTGGATATCGTTGCTGGTCGTAAAACTCAAGGCCACCGTTTCCTTGGCGATTCAGTTGTTTTAGCAAGTGCTGATGATTACGTTGATGCATTGAAAGATCAATTCGTAATCGTTGATGCTAAAGAACGTAAAGAAATGATTGTTAACCAAATGAACGATTTAGTTAACAAGAATAACTGGACAATTAAAGAAGATAAAAACTTATTAGAAGAAGTTACTAACTTAGTTGAATATCCAACTGTTTTTGCTGGTTCATTTGATGAAAAGTACTTGAACATTCCGGATGAAGTTTTAATCACTTCCATGAAGGATAATCAAAGATACTTTGAAGTTTATGACCAAAATGGTAAGTTGATCAATCACTTTATCGCAGTTAGAAACGGTAATAAGGACTTCTTAGATAACGTTATTTCAGGTAATGAAAAGGTTCTTGTTGCTCGTTTGGACGATGCCCAATTCTTCTACGATGAAGACCGTAAGTACCCATTAAGTCACTTTGCTGATAAGATGAAGAATGTTTCCTTCCATGATAAGATCGGTTCAATGGCTGAAAAGATGAAGCGGGTAAAAATCATTGGTGATTACTTAGCTAAGCGTTGGAACTTAACTGATAATGTTGTTAGTGACTTTGATCGAGCTTCAGAACTTTACAAGTTTGACTTAGTAACCCAAATGGTCGGTGAATTTGCTGAACTTCAAGGGGTAATGGGGATGCATTATGCTCGTCTTGCCGGTGAAAACGAAGAGGTTGCAGTTGCCATTAAGGAACACTACATGCCATCAACAGCTGAAGGTGCATTGCCAGAAACTACTGTTGGTTCAATTTTATCAGTTGCTGATAAAATTGATACCATCATTACTTTCTTTGGTGCTGGTATGATTCCAAGTTCATCAAATGACCCATATGCACTTCGTCGTAATGCCTATGGTATTGTAAGAATTTTACTTAACCAAAAATGGTCATTGCCATTTAACGAAGTTTTACCTGAAATCGTTGAATTAATTAACGGTAAAACACCTGCTAAATTACCAAAGGCAGGCGAAGAAGACGAACAAATCGCTTTATTCATTCGTGATCGAATTAAGCAATACTTACAAAAGAATAACTTCAAGTATGATGTTATTGATGCTGTTCTTGCCTCAAGTCAACAAGACCCAAGTCAAATTTTAGCTGCTGCTAAAGTACTTGGATTACATCATGATGATGCTGAATTTAAGCCAGTTGTTGAAAGTTTAACTCGGATTGATAATATCTTGAAGAAAGCTAAATTTGCAGGTCATCAAAACAAGGTTGATGAAAGTTTATTTGAAGATAATAGTGAAAATGAACTTTATGCTGGCGTAGAAAGTTTGCAAAAGACTGAAGATTTAGCTGACTTATACGAAGGCTTTGTTCAACTTCAACCAGTGATTGATCGTTACTTTGATACAAATATGATCATGGCTAAGGACGAAAAAGTTAAGGACAATCGTCTAACTCAGTTAAACAATATTAGTGTTCTTGCTGACCGTTTAGGTGATTTAAGTAAGTTAGTTATTAAATAAAAAGAATAGGTGATTCCCATGGCTGGTCGAATTCCAGAAGAATTTATCAATGAGGTTCGTAACAACGTTAATATTGTCGACGTTATCAGCCAATATGTTTCACTTGAAAAAAAAGGCAAAGACTATATTGGTCTTTGCCCTTTTCATCAAGAAAAAACACCCTCATTCACGGTAAATGAAGAAAAACAGTTTTTTAAATGTTTTGGTTGCGGAAAAGGTGGCAATGTCTTTAAATTTTTAATGTATAAAGATAATTTGACCTTTCCAGAAAGTGTTGAGCAAGTTGCTGAATACGCACATATTGCAATGCCAAATGGTTATGGCAAGGTGCAAACAAAGTTAAGTCCAATTTTAAAGATTCAAGATGATGCATGTTCTTTTTATCACCGAGTATTGTTAACAACTAAAGCTGGAATGCGTGGAATGAAGTATGCGCAAGAAAGAGAACTTTCTGAGGAATTATTAGAACATTTTAAAATCGGATATGCACCTAAGCAGGATAATCTACTTTTAATGTTTTTAAGGGGTAAGAAGTACTCTGATGAAGACTTGTTAAAAAGTGGTTTATTTGTTCAAAGTAAAGATGGACGTATGTTTGATCGCTTTCGTGATCGTTTAATGTTTCCGTTAGGGGATGAAAGTGGTCGCATTATTGGCTTTTCCGGAAGAAGAATTTCAACGGATAAGACTGAAGCAAAATATATGAATAGTCCAGAAACTGAAATTTTCACTAAATCGAAAGCACTTTTTCACTTTGCCGAAGCAAAAAAGGCAGCTCGCGAAGAAGGCCATTTGGTTCTTTACGAAGGTTATATGGACGTCATTTCAGCATATAAAGCAGGCATTAAGTCCGGAATTGCTTCAATGGGAACTAGCTTGACCGATCCGCAAGTTTACATGCTTAAAAGAGTGACAAGAAATATTATCATTAATTATGATGGTGACGATCCTGGTCAACATGCTGAGGAAAGAGCAGCAAGAATGTTTGGTCAAGCTGGTGGTTTTAATATTGGAATTGTCGTCTTGCCAGAAAAACTGGATCCGGATGAATTCGTAAAAAAGTACGGGGCACAAAAGTATCAGGAGGAAGTTAAAGGGGCGTTATCGCCAACCGATTTCTTCTTAAAACGCTTGTCTAAAAAATTTAACTTAAGCAATGATCGTGAACGAATTTCATATATCAATGAGGCCGTTAAAGAAATTGCCAAATTGCAAAATCCGGTAGAGCAAGATCTATATATTGACAAGCTCGCTAAAGAACAAAATATTTCGAAAGATGCTTTAAAAGTAAACTTGATGCGTGAGAGACGAAAAAATCGACGCGCAAATCGAAATAAAGGTCGTTATGGTCAGGATTTTGCTGATGATAGTGGATTTGATGATCAATCAATTACTTCTGAAGCAGAAAAATATGATATTGCGCAAACACGTCTATTATTCTTATTTTTAAAATCGGAAGACGCAAGAAAGTATATTTTAAGTCAGAGATTTTTATTTCCAGATAAAAATTATGCTCAAGTTGCTGAATTATGGTTAAAGTATATTGAAACTCATGAAAAATATACAGTTAATGATTTTTTAGATTTTATTCCTGAGGCACTTCAAGGTATAATAGTAAATGCCGAAATGAAAAATATGCCCGAAGATTTTTCCATTCGTGAAATCGATGAAACAATTAAATTTTTACAAGGACGACGGATCGATTCTCAACTGAATGAGTTAAAAGCAAAAATACAGGATGCAGAGCGTCGTAAAGATAAAAAAGTGGTTATGGAAATCACACTGAAGATTTTAGAACTGAAAAGATTGAAGGGCTAAGAGGAGGCTTTTTAGTGGCAGAAAAATCAAATAAGCTATCTTTGGATAAGATGGTGAAAAAGGTCGTTAAAGAAGTTAAAAAGGACAAATCAATCACCGAAACAGACTTCACTGACCGATTAATTAAGCCTTATAACTTACAAGGAAAAGCTGTTGATCAACTTGTTCAAGAATTTGAAGACAACGGAATTAGTATTGTTGATAAAAACGGTGAACCTTCAAAACTTGCTTTAAAGAAGCAAAAAGATGTTGAGAAAAAGGAACTAAAGGATATGTCTGCACCTTCTAGTGTGCGGATGAATGATCCCGTTCGTATGTACTTAAAGGAAATTGGACGAGTTCCTCTTCTTAACGCTGATAAAGAAATTGCTTTAGCTAAGAGAATTGAAGCAGGCGATGAAGAAGCAAAGCAAGAATTGGCTGAAGCCAACCTACGTTTGGTTGTTTCAATTGCTAAACGTTATGTCGGTCGGGGGATGTCATTCCTTGATTTGATTCAAGAAGGTAACATGGGTTTGATGAAAGCCGTTGATAAGTTTGATTACCGTCTTGGTTTTAAGTTCTCAACTTACGCTACTTGGTGGATTAGACAGGCAATTACGCGTGCTATTGCCGATCAAGCTAGAACGATTAGAATTCCTGTTCACATGGTTGAAACAATCAATAAGTTGATCAGAATTCAACGTCAATTGTTGCAAGACTTAGGTCGTGAACCAACCCCAGAAGAAATTGGTGCGGAAATGGATATGCAAACTAATAAAGTTCGTGATATCTTAAAGATCGCACAAGAACCAGTTTCTCTTGAAACACCAATTGGTGAAGAGGATGATTCACACTTAGGTGACTTTATCGAAGATAAGGATGCAACTAGTCCAGAAAAACATGCTTCTTATGAAATGTTGAAGGAACAATTGGAAGAAACCTTGGACACTTTAACTGACCGTGAAGAAAATGTTTTACGTCTTCGTTTTGGTTTGGATGATGGTCGTACTAGAACTTTGGAAGAAGTCGGTCGTGTATTCGGTGTTACCCGTGAACGTATTCGTCAGATCGAAGCTAAGGCTTTGAGAAAATTACGTCACCCAAGTCGTTCTAACCAATTGAAGGACTTTTTAGATTAATTTTGTTTTATCTAACTAATTATTAAAGTAAAAGCATTAAGCTATAAATTGTAGTTTAATGCTTTTTTATTGTAAAAAGATTAAAATAATAGTTTAACATTAAAAAACTTTAGTATAATAAAACTAATTTAATTTAAAAATGAAAAAGAGACAGTTCAAAGGAGAAAATTATGTCGATTAAAGAGCTGTTTAAGGTTAATTGGGTGAGAAGTTTTTTAATAATTGCCTTATATGTTTTATACGCGATTAGTGGTACTTTAGGTGAATATCTTTTTAAGTATGCTCTTAATGATATCATTAAAGGTCAAATTGATGGCTATATTTTCTGGCAAGTGATGTGTGCGGTTATGGAATTAGCTGCTGCCGTTTTACTTCCAATCGCTACAGTATTTTTTACGCGGCAAACGCAAAACTATCTCCATGAAATTAGAGGCGAAATAGTTCAAAGTTACTACAAAGGCCAGGATAAAAAAGTCTCTGAAATGCAGAACGATCTTTCGGGTAACTTAAAAATTTTAACTGATCAGTATGCCAATTCCTGGATAACTATCTTAAGTGCACTTTTACAAATTATCCTTTCAATTGCCGTTTTAATCAGCATGAATTGGATTCTGATTATTGTGACTGCCTTTTTGGCGGTTATTACTTTGTTGGTACCAAAGATTATGGAGAAAAAGACGGCTAAAGCTACAGATCTAGTTAACAGTCAAAATGAAAAGTTGTTAAATACTGTTTTACATTGGATTTCTGGTTTAGACGAATTACGACGCTATAATGCTTATGGTCGATTGAGCCAAAGTTTAAAGAAGTCCAGTCAAAATTTAGTTGACGCAAATAAAAAGAATTTAAAATACCAAGCCCTTTCTGGCTTTTTCAATGGAATTGTTAATATGGTGGCACAATGTTCAATGTTATTTGCAGCTGTAATGCTATTTTTTAACAATATAATTTCTTTTGGTGATTTTGTTGTTGCCTCAGGTTTTGCATTTACAATTTTCTCGGCATTGTGGGATGTCACTGAGGTTGTTGTTCAAATTAAATCTTCTAAAATTCTTCGCGAAAAGACTTTTAAACTTCGAAAACAACCCAATCAAAGTTCAAAGATATATGCCCATGCTCTTAAAGTCTCTAATTTAGTAGCTAAATATGATCAGGGTGAAGTTATTAAATATCCTGACTTCACTGTAAAAGCAGGAGAAAAAGTTTTATTAACGGGAGATTCTGGTACAGGAAAGTCAACTTTATTTAAAATTTTATTAGGTAAACTCACGCCTGCATCTGGTGAAGTAATTTATTTAGATAAAAATGATCAACCAATTGATAAAAATAAGGTTAGGATTGGATTCGTGCCCCAAGAACCCGTTGTTTTCCCAGTTTCAATTAAAGATAATATTTTAATGTTTAATCTCAAATTAGAAAGGAAATTAACTGAAATTGTTTCTAAGGTTTCTTTGCAAGATGACTTAAGTAAATTCCCAGCAGGTATTAATACTTTTGTTGACCTCAAGCAGCAAAATTTATCTGGTGGTCAGCGGCAAAAGGTCGTGCTTGCAAGAAGCGAATTGCATCATCAACCATTTGTTCTATTAGATGAGGTTACGAGTGCGATTGATCAAACAACCAGTGAAAAGATTATTGACGAATTACTGCATTCTGATCAGACAATCGTCATGGTTGCACACAATTTAAGTGATGAAGTTAAAAGCAAATTTGATAAAGAAATCAAATTAGAATCAAAGCAGAAGGAGGATTAATATGAATCTTAAAAAGTTTATCAAACAAAATCCTCTCCGTTTTTATGTTTCAATCGTATTGCTTGTTTTTATGACAGCAATTAGTATTTTAGTAAGTAATTATATAAGCCAAACTTTGACCAATGTGGTTTTACAACATGATTTAAGAACGTTTACGTTTTTACTTGTTCTTGAAATAATATTTGGAATCTTAGAATATGTGTTTTATACTTGTGCCCAATATTTAAACCAGATTCAAGAACAGGATTTAAATAATCGTGTGCGTTCACTGATCGTTAATCATTATTATGATGACGGCCAAGAACACAAAGTGGCAGAGGTTCAAAATAGATTAACTAATGATTTAAATATCATCAATCAGTCATACTTCACCAACATTTTTTATTATATTTATGGTTTATCGGCTGTAATTTTTGTTTTAATTTATTTAATAAAATTAAACTGGCTACTTCTATTAACGATCTGTCTAATGACTACTCTTTCATTATTATTGCCAAGATTAATTGAAAAACCGCTTCAAAAGGCAACGGAGGCCATTTCTGAAAGTAATCAAAAATATCTTGATGTCTTAAATGATTGGCTTCAAGGCTTAGGTCAGATTAGACAATTTATGGCAGGGGACAAATTATTTTCGGTCACCGCACGAGCTTCAAAGAAAATAGAGGATGCGACTGTTAAACAAACTGCGTATACTAAGTCTTTAAATGCGATTACTGGAATTGTGTCAGCGATTTTTGGACTAATCTTGTTTATATTAACCGGATATTTAGTAAAAAATAAGATTGTCACAGTCGGTGTTTTAGTTATCATCGGGAATTTCAGATTTAACTTAAATAATGGAATTCAAATGATGATTGGAGCCAGAACACAAATGAAGGGCACGAAGACCTTAATTGAAAAGGTTAATAAATCTATGGCTCGCATTAAAAATAAAGAGGAGCATGATGGCGAAGTTCCGGCTGCAATTATTACTAAGGATTTGAGTTTGAAGTTTCCTAATGGTGAAAGGCTAACTTATCCTAATTTAACAATTAATAAAGGTGAAAAAATCCTTTTGACAGGGGATTCCGGTGCTGGAAAGTCGACTTTGTTTAAACTAATTTTAGGTGACATTAAACCGAGTTCGGGTAAAGTTTTATTCAAAAATAGTGCGGGGCAGGAAATTGAAGCTGATACGGCCAAGATCGGTTATATTCCACAAGATCCAATTGTCTTCCCAGCAAGTATTAAGGATAATATTACAATGTTTAACGATCACTTAGATGATAAAGTTGAAAAAGTAACCGAAGAAGTTAATCTTAAGGCTGATCTTTCTAAGTTTAAAGACGGGATTAAGCAGAAAATCAATTTAGATAAATTAAATATTTCCGGTGGTCAAAGACAGAAGATCGTTTTAGCCAGAGCTAAAATTCATGATAGCGATATTATTTTAATCGATGAAGGAACTAGTGCGATTGATCAGAAGGCAACAATGGACATTTTGAGTGGACTAGTGAAAACTAAGTCGACAATTGTCTTTATTGCGCATAATTTTAATGAAGACATGCGGCAGTTGTTTGATCGTGAAATTCATCTAGTGAAATAAAGTGAAAGAATGAGTTAATATGGATAAAAAAGGTGTAATAGTTAGTGCGATTGAATGCTTATTATTTATCATTTATTTTGTCCTTTATGTATTTTGGAATCCAAGTACAAATATAGGAAAAGCCGTGATGATAATTGTAGGTGTTTTATTAATTATTTGGTCTATTCTAACTAAAAGATATTGGAAGAAAAATTAACATCATATTTTGAAATTTTATCGGTCTGTGTCTTTTTTAGCTAAAACTCTGTCATGCCGCATAAAGAATGTTATAGTGGACAGTGTAGGAAAAGAGGATATTTTAGATGATCGATATTTATAATGAAAGTTTAGCAAAGTATGCTGACGGTGATCGTCACATCTTCACTGCAAAGTTTTTGCGTCCTGACGATCGTAAAGGAATCTTTGCCGAGTTAACAGTCGATAACGAGGATAATGTGGTAGTTAAGCAAATTGCGTTACATATGACGAAAGCCTTTAAAGAATTAGACTTAGAAGTAGGCGACGTAATTCAATTTGAAGGCATCGTGCAAAAGAATTCACGCGATGAATATACGGTTGAGCGTCCAACGAGAACTGAAAAAATTAGTTCTGCGAATAATGGCGATAGTAAAGTCCACATTATGGGTAACGATTGGGACTGGTTTGAAAAGTAAAATTTGAATTTAAATAAGAAGGAAAGCATGTCAAGTTGGCATGCTTTTTATATTTATCTTTTGTTTAGTAGAATATAATTAAAGAGAATATAAACAAGGAGTTATCGATGTATCCTGATAAATTTCACTTAACCAAAGAACAAAATAGATGTTTCGCAAAAAAGAATTTGGTTAGATTAGTTTTTACAAATTCACGTTTTGAAGGCGTAAATACTATATTACCGCAAACGCAAACGATTATTGATGGCGTTAATCCGGCTGGTGTATCTATTAATAATTTGAACGTAATTGTTCAATTGAAGCGGGGCTTGCAGTATGTTATTAGGGGAAATAAGGCACTATCGTTAAAAATTGAGCAGAATATTAATCTGTTAGTTGCAAGGTATGATTCTCTGGATCCGGGCAGTTTTAGAACAGGTTCAGTTACTGTAGAACTTGGTAATGATAAAGGCGAATGGAAGCCTCAAGAATTAGATTATCAATCTGAAGTAGATTTTTTTAATAATTTGATGTAAAAAGATACTTCTGTTACAGATAAAGCAATGACGTTAATGTATCATAATATGCGTAATCAACTTTTTTGGGATGGAAATAAAAGGACGGCAACATTAGCAGCGAATAAATTGATGATAGATCATGGTGCAGGATCTGTCTCTTATGCACATCTCCGAGCCCACGAGACATACCGGAGATCTCGTATGCCGT
>JAHLFT010000006.1 GCA_018883635.1 Candidatus Lactobacillus pullistercoris | reverse complement strand
ATCAGAGCTAATGCAAGAAAACCTACTAACTTATCACTCGTACTTGGCCAATCTCCTAAAGCAAATACTCCCCATAAAGAAGTACCTAACAACTGAAAGGCAGTTGTAATTGGCATTGCGCGTGATGATCCGACCAAAGTAAAAGAATGAAAAGTAAGAATCTGAGCACTAGCCCAGCCTATTCCAGAGATAATTGACCAGATCAAAGCAGCACCGCTAGGTAACGCTATCCCTTGAACCAAACTATAGATTAAAGCAAAGATAAAGGTACCAAAGGTAGTACCAATAATTTGATTTACTGGTTTACCGCCAATTTTTGAAGCAATTGTCGGAAATAACCCCCAGCCAAGTAAAGGCCCCAATCCAATTAATAAAGCTATTCCATTCATACACTAAACTTTCCTTAAAATATAAAAATAATTGTAGTTTACAGATGTAATTATTTTTGCAGCTAAATATTTACTTTAAAAAACTACTCCACTTTCCAAAATCACATTAGAGTATGGAGTTTCTTCACCAGTTCTAATAAATGCTTTAGAAGACTTTAAATCCTTCTTTAGTTCTGAATGTGGAATAAATTCAATTTCGACATTTGGAACTGCCTTTTTAAGAGCTTCTAATTGATTCGGATTTTCAGTTTTAATTTCTTCGGCAACGTACATTTTTTGAACTTCTAACTCTTTCAAGACTTCTTCTAAAACATCAATAAATGATGGCAATCCTGGACGCACAGACAAGTCAATCTTTTCAGTTTCGGCCGGAACTGGAGTGCCAGCATCTCCAACTCCTAACCAATCCATGTGACCCATGTCAGCAATTACTCTTGAAATATTAGAATTCATTACACCAGTTTTTTTCATAGTCATTAATCCCTTTCTTAAAACACATTTATTAACATTCTAATATATCTTTTTAAGATTAGCACTTTTAAAGTAGCTAATATATTAAATTTGATTTTGAAATATAAACAGTAAAAAGAAAAAAGAGAAGATAGTTGCAGATAGTAATGAGGTTAACCCTCCCGGTTGGATTTATGGCCAACTCTGGGGGGGGAATTTCGGTTAATTATCAGCTTTTTTGTTATTTGGTTCCTTATTTTAACTCTGATATCATCTTTACCAACCTGATTCCTATTATACCGAATTATCTATTTCCTTCTAAGTCCATCTAGAAAAATGTTATTATTGTAGTTGTTTATTTTAATTGATAGATTGAAACAATATGCTATTGATTTATTACAGGAACTTTTGAATACGAATTCCCTGCTTTAAAGTAGTATTTTTTCTGAAAGGGGCGCTTTTATTAGTGACAAATATTATTAATGGACGTCAAATTGCCAAACAGCTTAATCAAGAAACCAAAACCAGAGTTGATAAATTAAAAGAAGAAGGGATAATTCCAGGAATTGCGGTTATTCTTGTAGGAGATAATCCGGCTAGTGTAATTTATACGCGTAATAAACAGAAAACTGCTGAAAAGTTAGGCATGAAATCTATCTTGAGAAAATTTCCAAAAGATGTCAGTCAAGCTGAAGTTTTACAAGCAATTCATCACTACAATGACGATCCAACTATTCATGCAATTTTAATTCAGCTTCCTTTACCTAAGCATCTCAATCAAACCGAACTAATTGAAGCAATTTCTCCTGAAAAAGATGTTGACGGTTTTGATTCAAAAAATGTTGGTAAACTTTATAACAATGAGGATGGACACTATCCTGTTTCTTGTACCGCGCGCGGAATTATGACTTTGCTTCATTCTTATTTAGATAAAATTGAAGGAAAAAACGTAACAATCATTGGACGCAGCATTTTAGTAAGTCGCCCTCTGCAATCGCTTCTCATCAATGAAAATGCGACAGTAACAATGGTAAGCTTACATACAGATGATATTGATTATTACACTAAACATGCTGATATTTTAGTTGTAGCGGCTGGCACACCTAATTTGATTAAAAAAGATCAGGTTAAACCAGGTGCAACTGTGATTGATGTAGGAATTAATCGGATGGCAAATCATCACTTAGTCGGGGATGTCGATTTTAATAGTGTCAAAGAAGTAGCTGAAAATATTACCCCAGTTCCTGGTGGAGTAGGTCCAATGACTATCGCAACTTTAATGCAGCAAACCGTAGATTTAGCTGAATGGAATAAATAGGAAAAGGTATTAAGTAGTATCAAAATAACTACTTAATACCTTTTTCTATTATTTTCTCTACCTTTTCAAAAACTTTCCATATAAATGCTCTAAGAATATCCTAGCTGATTATTTTTTGAGATAGGGACAATAATTAGAACGATCTATTCGGTAATCTTTATTTTCAATTGTCCACTCATGCAAACATGCATCCCCAGTCCCAAACTTAATCTTTGCATCTATTGGTAACTTTAATAATGCATGATATAGTTGGGTAATTGTTCCACCATGAGTAACAATTACAATGGTATTATCTGATAAATTTTGACTTAATATCTCTGATAAAACACTCTCCACTCGCATTCTAAATTCGAGTTTACTTTCTTGCTTGTACAATGCTTTGTGGATAGGAACTTCAACCGCAGGATATTTTTGATAAGCTTCCTCATATGGTAAGCCAGCCCGGAGACCATTATTGAATTCTTTCAAATTATCCCTTTTAATAGCTGAGAGGCCTGTTAATTCTTCAAGATAATGTGCAGTTTCACGAGTTCTTTTTAATGTACTAGTGTAAATTTTATCTATATTATAGTGATCAACAATCCATTTACTAGTTTTTAAAGCTTGCTTATTTCCACGTTCAGTTAAATTGAAATCGGCCCATCCTTCACATACTTTTAAAACATCTGCTTCACTTTCACCATGTCTAACAATTAGTAATTTCATTACTCTATCTTTTCAAAAACTTCACATACCATTGGTGCCTGAGGATAAAATACTTTACCTGCTTCTCGATATTCCCAATCAAAAAAATCATCATGGGCTCGACGCCAATATTCATAACTTCGATCACCCTCACCTTCATGGTAGGCGTGCTCTTTAGAAATCAAATCATAAGGAACAATTTCCACCACCTTATCTTGAATAACACAAACAGGTTCCTCTTTACTATTAAAAACAATATTCCACTCACCTGCTTGAGGTGTTTTTTCATTTTTATCATAAAGTTCATAGGCAGATGTGGTAGCTGTTTTTATGCCTCGATTTACCAACTCAGCTAATTCATCTGCCTGCTGTGTCGTTGCACCAAAAGCCCATGCATCTACAGGAGTATTCAGATTTAAATTATGTTTTTGACGAAAATCTTGCCAAAATTGTTGTACTTGTTTATTCATCTTTACCTAATTTTGTTAAAACTTTAGATCCAATCTCTAACCCCGCACTGTGAGATTCATACCCCCAGTCACGTTCATCATAGTTTTCTATATCAGCCAATGTATCAGCAGTAAATAAAATTTGAGCGAAATACACTTTTCTGAATTGCGCACAAGCTGCTAAAGATGCACATTCCATTTCAACAGTTGCTGCACCTAACTGACGAAAATGTGCAACTTTCTTGGGCGTTTCTCTGAAGAAGCCATCAGTTGTCCAAGTAGTAATTTCATCATACTTAAGATTTAAAGTAGCTAAGGCATCTTCTACCTGCTTTAAGAAATTCTGATTCAAATCGATAAATTGACCTGGCTCCATATAATGAAAAGATGTTCCTTCATCACGAATTGCACGTTTGACTAGTAACATCTCATTTTCTGGTAAATCAGTTAACGCGCCCGCATTACCAACAGTTAAAACTTGGTTCACACCATAACTAATCAACCAATCAAGTAATTGGACCGAAGCTGGTCCTCCAAGCGGTGCCTGACATAAAGTAAAGTATTCACCATTTAATTCAACTTCATAAATCTTGGGATTAAAAGAAACTGACTCAAATTCACCTATAGTGCGGTGAAGATGCCGATCTAAAAATGCATCAATTTCATTCTTAGGAACAAAGGCATAAAGCAAGCGTGAATGAAAATGAAATGGTTCTTGATCATGATCTGGTTCAATTACTGCATGGTGATTTGGATCAAAATCTAAAATAAATGGTTGTCCTGTCTCTTCTTTCATACCTACTCCTCCTATAATTTTTGTAATATCTCAAAGCAAATTTCTAATCCGCGCCGATGTGAATCGGTTCCTCCATCACGTGGATCATAGTCCTCTTCATTAGCTAAAGTATCAGCTGTAAATAAAATTTGCGCAAATTCAACTTTTCTAAATTGTGCACATGCTGCTAGTGCTGAACACTCCATCTCTACTACAGATGCACCTAAGGCACGAAATTGCTTTACTTTTTTCGATGTTTCTCTGAAAAAAGCATCTGTTGTCCATGTCGTCACCTGCTCGTATTTGTAGTCTAGCTCAGTTATTGCCTTTTTTACCTGACTTAAAAATTCGGTGTTCAAATCGACCGTTAGACTATCTTCTAAATAATGGAAAGAAGTTCCTTCATCTCTAATTGCCTTAGTCGGAATAAACATCTCATTTTCAGGTAAATCTATAAGCGTACCAGCATTTCCAAATGCTAAAACTTTTTTAACCCCGTATGCAATTAACCAATCAAGTAATTGTGTGGCTGCTGGCGCTCCTAAAGGAGCTTGGCATAAAGTAAAGTATTCTCCATTCATTTCAATTTCATAAATATCTGGTTGAAAGGAAATTGTATCATACGAACCTAACACTTTATGGGGAACTTGTTCTAAAAAATTATCAATATCTTCTTTAGGAACAAAAGCAAATAATAATTTAGAATGAAATTTAAAGGGTTGCTGTTCATAATCGGGTTCAATAACAGCTTTTGGATCTTTATCTATTTGTAAAATACATCGCTTTTCTTTCATACATACTCCTATTCAAAAAATGGATAATCTCGTTTATAGTAATGCTCAATAAAATTTAAGTGCTGCTTATTAAAAATATCTGGTAAATTATCTTTAGAAAAATATTTTAACTCCAATGTTTCT
>JAHLFT010000088.1 GCA_018883635.1 Candidatus Lactobacillus pullistercoris | reverse complement strand
AAGAGATTAAATTAAAAGGTGGACATCTTTCGCTAACAGAATTAAACGCAATTTTTACGACTATTCCACAAGAATTTGACGTTTTAGATGATAATGACGTTGTTGTCTGGTCATCAATGAATAAAGATCGTCTATTTCCAAGAACAGAAAAAGATATCGGTAAAACTGTTTTTCAGGTTCACCCTGGTCATTCACAAGGCCACGTTAAAGCTGTTTTAAAGCAGATGCATGACGGAAAAAGGCAATCAATTTCGATCAATATTCATAAAAATGGCCAACCCGTTAATATTTCTTTTTACAGCTTACATGATGACAATGATAAGTATTTGGGATGTGTTGAAGTTACCCAACCTGTTAAGAATTACCAAGAAAAAGGTAGTAAGTGGCGCAATATTTTAAATATGATCAAAAAGAAATAAAGATTAAATTTAAGCAAAAAGAGCAGCGATAGTTATAAGCTATCAGCTGCTCTTTTTGCTTAAATTTTATTGTTCTGAAGCACCGCTAGTTGCATCATCAGTATAGTAAATATCTTCATAAGCAGTATTCGCCGCAATTCTACCAAAAGTGAAAATATCAGACAATGAATTACCACCTAAGCGGTTACCAGCATGGATACCACCGGCATTTTCACCAGCAGAATACAAACCTGGAATTTCATCACCATTTTTATCAAGGACATGCGCCTTAGTATCAATTACCAAACCACCCATTGTATGGTGAATTGCTGGTTTACGTGGCGTTGCATAAAATGGTGCAACTTCACACTTGAGTCCTAACACATTTTTATGAAAATCTGGATCCGAACCCTGATCAACATATGAATTGTACTTTTTAATAGTATCAACTAAAACATCCGGATTCATTCCGATCTGCTTAGCTAATCCTTCCAAAGTATCATCCCTAAATAAAGTGCCAGCTTTTACTTGGGCATCAAGAGATTCTTGAGTAGTATTATAAGCAGTTTCCTTAATCTTATCATCGGCAATTTGATAAATTAAACCGCCATTGTCGATAACTGCTTTAGCTAAAACATCGCGCTCAGCAAATTCGTTAACAAAACGCTTACCTTCTTTATTAACCATAATATAGTTAGCTGGCGGAGTTACTACACCAGTAAATAATTCACCGGTATCAGGATCCGCTACTGGCATTAACTGGATAAAGCCCATACCAAATAGATCTGCACCAGCTTCAAGACCTAAGTTAATTCCGTCACCTGTAATCGATGGTGAGTTGGTTGTGGCAATATTATCATCAATTTTTGGCCAATAAGTATTGTACTTTTGAACCATCTTGGTATTTGCACCGAAACCACCAGCTGTTAAAATGACTGCTTTTGCGTGAATAGTCAACGTACTGCCATCGGCCCTTTTAGCGATAACACCGCGAACTTTACCATCTTTAATAATTAAATCTTCTGCACGGCTTTCAAGATATAGTTTGCCACCATGATCTTCAACCCAGTCGCCTAAAATATGAATGTAAGCATAACCCATTGGTTCAACTGGCTTATGACCACGACGCCATAAACCTCCAACCGGCTCAGTTACATCAGTTTCGTCAAATTTAACACCCAAGTCAGCTAGCCATTTAACGGAATTTAAAGCATTTGTGACTAATTCATGAACTAAAGCATACTTACCATGAATTTCATTACCTTTTAGATCAGTTCTCTTACCACCCAAGTAAGTTTGGATTTCATGAAGCAAAATTGAATCAAATAAGTAATCTGCACCCGAAGCAAGATATTCCTTTATCTGCTTTTGTAATTTCTTGAAGTCATCTTGATATTCCGGATCAATTTTATCAAATGGCGTTGCAGCCAACTCCTTTAAAGTCTCCTTTTCACCAGGGAGAGCTTTAAACTTCTTTTGCCAGTCTGGTTCAGCCGCGTTCATCGGACCACCAGCACGGCTAGTATTACCACCAATTTGTGGATATTTTTCCAAAATAACGACTTTTTCATCATGTTGCAGGCTGCGAACAGCTGCGGCAAGACCAGCTCCACCTGCACCGACAATTACAACATCTGTGTCAATTTCTTGATCTCCGTTTTTTGTAGTCGCTGGCTTAGTCCGCTTTTTCCATTCTTCAGCGTTGCCGCCAGCTTCATTAATTGCTTGCGCAATACCATCGACTACACCGTGACTAGAAATAGTGGCACCACTGACCACATCAACATTTAAAGTTTGATTATCAATAATTTGTTTTGGCAAACGATTGAAAACTTCATCGGCTACACCTTTGGTTTCACCTGAAGAATCAATCTCAATATCTTTGATCTTATCATCTTCAATAGTTACTTCCATGGGCATAGATTCTGAGCCATGTCCTTTTGCTCTTACTTGATATTTTCCTGACTTCATGCAGTTACCTCTTTATTTTCTAAAACAAAACATCATCTTCTTATATTGTAACTAATTTTAAGACTAGTTATCAATTAAACTGCTTTATTAATAAAGAGTACTGAAGAATAAAATCTTTCAAAAAATTTCTAATGATTTGAAATATTATGATAGTGTGTTATTTATCATGATTTTTGTGCCAAAGTTTAATTTGTTCTAGCCTCTTTTTAAAACGAATTTCATGACCTTGTTCACTGGGGAAATAATATTCATGTCCAACCAAATTATCAGGCATGGTTTGCATTGAAGTGATTTTATCCTTTGTATCATGTGCATATTGGTAACCTTGACCATAGCCTGCTTCTTTCATTAACTTGGTGACACCATTTCTAATTTGAAGCGGGACCGGTTGATTCAAGGTCTTTTTCACATCTTCCGCTACTTTTTGCGTGGCCACATATACTGCATTTGATCTGGGAGCTAACGATAAATAAATCACGAGTTCAGTCAAATGTACATTGCACTCAGGCATTCCCAAGAATTAGCAAGCTTGATAAACATTGATCAAGCATTAACATCGCTCAGTCCGATATATTCACTAGCAAAACGAACGCAGCGCCGAGCAATATAAAGCGGATCTTCACTTCTAACCTATTACAACGCCGAGAACAATCGAGCGCGCAGTTTAACTGGCTTTCAAGCACGATTAGAAATTGCCATTCTGA
>JAHLFT010000087.1 GCA_018883635.1 Candidatus Lactobacillus pullistercoris | reverse complement strand
TTCTTCATATTTCTGATATAATGAGAACAACATTAGAAAAGAAATATAAAATTAAATCAAGAGTAAGGAGCTGCAAATATGGCTAGATGGCTATTAAAAAGAATATTTTACATGATTCTGACTTTGTTTATTGTAGCAACGGTTACCTTTTTCTTAATGAAATTAATGCCAGGTTCACCGTATGCTAACGAAGCAAAGATGACACCAACGCAATTACATATTATGAATGAACAATATGGTTTGAATAAACCATATTGGCAACAATATTTAATCTATATTGTCGGAATGCTTCACGGCGATTTCGGAACAAGTTTCCAATACAGTAATCAACCTGTATCCTCATTAATCGCTGCAAGATTAGGAGCTTCTTGTCAATTAGGACTTCAAGCATTATTCGTTGGGGTAGTTCTTGGAATCATCGTTGGTGCAATTGCCGCTATGAAGCAAGGAACTTGGGCAGATTCAACTGCAACAGTTTTCTCAATCATCGGTAAATCAGTTCCTAACTTTGTTTTAGCGGTACTTCTTCAATACTACATTGGTTTGAAGCTTGGCTGGTTCCCAATTGCGGGTTGGGGTCAATTCTCCCAAACAATTTTACCAACAATTGCTTTGGCCGTAGGACCACTTGCTGAAACCGCCCGGTTTATCAGAACAAGTATGGTTGATACCTTGAGTAGTGATTACATCGAATTAGGTAAGGCTAAAGGTTTGAGCCGCATGGAAGTTATTAGAAAACACGCAATGCGTAATTCAGTAATTCCACTGGTAACTTTAATCGGACCATATGCAGTAGCATTGATGACTGGTTCAATGGTTATTGAAAATATCTTCAATATCCCAGGCATCGGTGAACAATTCGTTAAGTCAATTTTAACTAATGATTACCCAACAATTATGGGAATTACGATGGTCTACTGTATCGGTTTAGTAATCGTTCTTTTGATTACAGATATTGTTTACGGATTAATCGATCCACGGATCAGATTAGCAGAAAGCGAGGGTTAAATTTAAATGGATGAAAAAGATTTAAAACTTAGTCCAGATGCTTTTGAACCTTTAGCAAAAGGTGAAGCACAAGATAATGAAAAAATTTCAGGTCCCGCACTTTCCTTCGGTCAAAATGTGTGGATCAGATTCAAACAAAGAAAAGCAGCAGTCCTTTCCGCTATTGTTGTTATTGTAATGGTTGTTGTCGCTTTTGGTTCAACTCCATTTATTAATAAATCAACTTTAGTTAAATCTCATCCGCAATATGCAAACTTACCAGCCAAAGTTCCAGGCTTCGGTGCTATTAATGGCTTAAACGGTAAGATTAAGCAAAATGGACAATGGGTTGATGCTTATGCTCAAAACAATGTACCAAAAGACAAGTACTTTATTGCCGGAACAGACTACTTAGGTCGTTCACTTGGCCAAAGAATTATCTATGGTACGAAGATTTCTTTAATCGTTGCACTAGTAGCCGCCTTCTTTGACTTAACAATCGGAGTTATGTATGGAATTATCTCCGGGTGGAAAGGCGGAGGAGTCGATAACGTCATGCAGCGAATAATCGAAATTATTTCATCCGTACCTAACTTAATTATCGTAGTTTTGATGTTAGTTGTTTTAAAGCCAGGTATTACTTCAATCATTTTAGCCATTGCGATTTCTAGTTGGACGACGATGGCAAGGCAGATTCGGGCGGAGACGCTGAGTCTGAAGAATGAAGAATATGTTTTGGCTGCTCGTTCACTTGGTGAATCAGGCTGGAAAGTTGCTTGGAAGCATCTTATTCCTAACCTTTCAAGTATCATTATTATTCAAACGATGTACACTATCCCAAGTGCAATTTTCTTCGAAGCATTCTTAAGTTTCATCGGTATCGGTATTACTGCACCGGAAACTTCACTTGGTGTTCTTTTAAACGAAGGACAAAAGAACTTCCAATTCTTGCCATACCAAATGTGGTACCCAGCAATTGTTTTGTGTATCTTGATGATTGCCTTTAACTTACTTGGTGATGGCTTACGTGATGCATTTGATCCAAAGGGACAAAGATAGGAGGCAAATACTAAATGCCAGAAAGAGTTTTAGATGTTAAAAATTTAAAGATTGACTTTCATACTTATGCTGGTGAAGTCAAGGCAATTCGTGATGTCTCCTTTCACTTGAATCAAGGAGAAACGTTAGCGATCGTTGGTGAATCCGGTTCAGGAAAGTCTGTTACAACTCGCTCAGTTATTGGTTTACTTGCTCGTAACGCTAAAATTATGGGTGGAGAAATTAATTTTCACGGTAAGAATTTATTAGATATTTCAGAAAGAGAATGGCAAAAGATTCGTGGTAACGAAATTGCCATGATCTTTCAGGATCCAATGACTTCACTTGATCCAACCATGAAGATTGGTCAACAAATTGCAGAGCCTTTAATTAAACATAAGGGAGCTTCTAAAAAAGAAGCTTGGGCAAAAGCTCTCGACATGATGAAAGCTGTTGGAATTCCTGACGCTGAAGAAAGAATTAATCAATATCCACACCAATTTTCAGGTGGGATGCGTCAAAGAATCGTGATTGCGATTGCCCTCATTTGTGAGCCAGAAATTTTGCTTGCTGATGAACCAACAACAGCTCTTGACGTTACAGTACAAGCTGAAATCCTTGATTTAATGAAGGATTTACAAAAGAGAGTAAAGACTTCAATTATCTTTATTACCCACGATTTAGGTGTTGTTGCCGGAATGGCAGATCGAGTTGCTGTAATGTACGCTGGTGAATTTCTTGAATATGGTACTGTTGATGATATCTTTTATAATCCACAACATCCATATGCTTGGGGACTCATTAATTCAATGCCAACTCTTGAAAGTAATACCTTGGAATCAATTCCAGGTACGCCACCAGATTTGCTTGATCCACCTAAAGGTGATCCGTTTGCACCAAGAAATAAATATGCAATGAAGATTGACGTTGAACGTAAGCCGCCATTTTTCAAAGTGTCAGATACTCACTATGCTGCTACTTGGCTTCTTGCACCAGGGGCTCCTAAGGTTGAACCACCTGAAGAAATTCAAAGACGTTGGAAGAAATTTAAACTTATGAAAGAAAATGGCCAAATTCAAAACTAAGCGCAGTGAAAGGAGATTTATATGCCAGAAAATAAAAAACTTTTGCAAGTAAAGCACTTGAAGCAATACTTCAAAAACGGACGTACAATCACCAAAGCTGTGGATGATGTTAGTTTTGATATCTATGAAGGTGAAACTTTTGGTCTAGTTGGTGAATCAGGTTCTGGTAAAACGACAACTGGTCGTTCAATTTTGCAGCTCTACAATCCAACTAGTGGTGAAGTAATTTTTGAAGGCAAAAACGTTGAAAACTTAAATAAAAAAGATGAAAAATTAAAGTTTCGTCGCGATGCCCAAATGATCTTCCAGGATCCATATGCTTCTTTGAATCCGAGAATGACTGTTGAAGATATTATCGCTGAAGGACTTGATATTCACCATTTGGTTAAAAACAAAGAGCAGCGTCGTGCTCGGGTTGAAGAATTACTAGAAACAGTTGGTTTGAATAAAAGCCACGCTAGTCGTTTCCCACACGAATTCTCTGGTGGTCAGCGTCAAAGAATTGGGATCGCTCGTGCTTTAGCCGTAGAACCTAAGTTTATTGTTGCCGATGAACCAATTTCAGCTCTTGATGTTTCAATTCAAGCACAAGTTGTTAACTTGATGATTGATTTACAAAAGAAGCATGGCTTGACTTACTTGTTTATTGCCCACGATTTATCAATGGTTAAGTTTATTTCTGACCGAATCGGGGTTATGCACTTTGGTAAATTATTAGAAGTAGGTCCAGCTGATGATGTCTATGATAAGCCTCTTCATGATTACACTAAGAGTTTAATTTCAGCTGTGCCTATACCTGATCCAGAAATTGAAAGAAATCGTAAGCGAATCGTTTATGATGCTGATAAAGAAGAACGAGATGGCAAGAAGCGGACAATGCATGAAATTCGTCCAGGTCATTTTGTTCGCTGCGCAGATGACGAAGTAGCACATTATCAAAAAGTTGCAGAAAGCTACGAATAAAGAAAAAATCAGAATTGGGAAATTCCAATTCTGATTTTTTAATTCCTATATTGCTTTAGTATGCTTTTTATATAAAATGATCGCGATCCAAGCAGAAATAAAAGATGGTAAAATTGCAACAATAATGAGGTTAGGGTCTAAAAAGTTACCAACTTTAATAAATCTGGTAACAACGCTGATCCGCTTTAAATTGCTAAAAATTGCTTGATAAACCGTTACATAAATAAGGCTCCATTGAATATAATATTCGATCAACGTGATGACGGTGGTTGAAAGTTTAAAGAACTTAGCTGCGATCCGCATCCCCAGATACAAAAGAATCCCGGATAAAATCACGAAAATGGCTAATAAAATAAAGAGATTGCCTAAGTTGATGTGATCTTTATTTTGCATCAATAAATATGAGATTACGAAAAAGATCAGGAAGTTAATCGTACTAAAAAATATTTGAAAGATGAATAAAATACCCGCTTTTAGAAACTGGAATTTGTTTTCTGATCTAAAAAGAATGATGATCAATGCTAAAATTGTAAAAGCAAGAAAGAAATAGGTAACTTTCATGGTTTCCTCCATATGATATTTTTGTTTAATTATAAACATTAATTGGCCTAAGCTAAAGATTTATTGAAAAGTTATGAAAAGTAAGAAAAACTGTTGACATTTTGCTTTAAATAAAATACTATACTTTAGTAAGTATTAAAAAACGCAAAAGGAGATGAAAAACATGTTGGCATTACAAAACAAATTTGCAAATAAAGAATGTTGTTGCACTAGCTGCAATTTATTTGTTATGCCCAATGTGCGACGCATCTCTATTAATATTGATTCAAAGTAAAAATTATTAATAATTATTTAGAATTAATGTAATGAGCGAGCTGTAGCCAAAGGGCTATGGCTCGTTTTTTTTCGTTAAAAAATAAAAAAGGAGAAGAGTTATGGTTAAAGCAAAAACTATCGTTGCAAGTATTTTTATCGGATTAATGTCAGTGGTACTTGTAGCTTGTGGTCACGGCAATAGTGCAAAAACTGATAATAAAACTTTAAGTCTAAGTGCTACTTCGCAGCTTGATACGATTGATATCAGTAGATCTGATGGCTATGGTCAAACGGGAAATGTTTTTGAGAGTTTTTATCGTTTAGGTAAAAATGGAAAAGTGACGCCTGGTATTGCTAAAAGCGCGACTGTTTCAAAGGATGGTAAGATTTGGACCTTTAAATTACGTGAGGCTAAATGGTCTAATGGTGATCCGATTACTGCCCAAGATTTTGTATATTCCTGGCGCCGGAGTTTAACACCGAAAACTGAATCACCATATTCTTATCTTTTTAGTGGCGTTAAAAATGCTGATCAAATAATTGCTGGCAAAATGCCCCCAGAAGCTCTTGGAATCTCTGCTCCTAGAAAAGATACGGTGGTAGTTAAATTAGATGCCCCAATCGCTTATTTTAAGGTCTTAATGGCATATCCATTGTTTGGCCCTCAGAATGAACGCGTAGTTAAAAAGTACGGTAATAAATATGCGACTAAGTCCGAGTATCAAGTTTATTCAGGACCATTTAAGATTGAAAATTGGGATGGCGTTGGCGATACTTGGTCTTTTGTAAAGAATAATAATTATTGGGATAAAAAAGCAGTTAAGTTGGATAAGATAAATTATCAAGTAGTGAAGTCAAACAATACCGGCTATCAACTTTATCAACAGGGAAAACTTGATCTAACTCCACTTTCAAGTGAGCAAGTTAAGAATTTGAAAAAGAATACAGATTTTAAGTCTTATCCTTACTCTGTAGTTCGCTTTTTGATGTATAACTTTAAGGATAAAAATAAGGCTAATTATCTAGCTATGAATAATAAAAATATCAGATTAGCTCTTTCCTTAACGATTGATCGCGCAATTGTTACTAAAAAGGTATTGGGAAATGGTTCAACTTTACCAACAGGTTTTGTTCCTAGCCAATTAGCTAATGATCCAAAAAACGGCCGTGATTTTGCCCAAGAACAGGTTGTGGAAAACACAGTGGATTATCAACCGGCTTTAGCGCAAAAATATTGGAAGAAGGGCTTGAAAGAAATTGGTCAAAAACACTTAACGCTTGATTTACTTGCCTCCAATGATCAACCGGATAGCGAAGCTTTAACGCAATATCTTCAATCACAATGGGTGAAAAAGTTACCTGGATTAAAGATTAATGTTACGAACATCCCTAACAAATCTGCTCTTAACCGCGCTCATAATGGTGATTTTGATATTTATCTTTCAAGTTGGGGTGGCGATTTCAACGATCCAATGACTTTCATGCAAATTCCGATGAAGGGTACGTCTTATAATTATGGTAAATGGGATAATGCTAAATATAATCAACTAGTAAAAATGGCAGCTAGTCAAGATACAAATGATGGTAATAAGCGCTGGGAGGATTTAATTAATGCAGCAAAGGTTGTTAACGGTGAACAAGCTATTACCCCGATTTATCAACAGACAACAGCATATTTGCAGTCTCCACGTGTGCACGGAATTATCCACAATACAGCGGGAACGCAGTGGAATTATAAGTATGCTTATCTAAAATAGTTAAAAATAAAAGAATGTTTACTTAGTTACTTTTACAACTAAGATTAAACATTCTTTTTTGATTTATTAAGTTAGAATTTTTATTTTTTAAGCTAATGAATCCCAAAGTGGAAGGTCGGTAATTTCACCTTCGGCAAGTTTTCTTTGTTCAGCAGTTAAGTATTTCTTGTGGACAACGACTTCATAAACATAATCGTTGAACCAATCATTACTCATAACAAAGTAACCTTTAGAACCGATCTTATCGCCCCAAGAGTTTTCAACTTTCCATTGACGAATATCACCATTATCTTCATCAACACCAACTAAAGTCATTGCGTGTGAAACTTCACCGGCACCTGTTCTTAAACGATCGGCCTTGCTCATCTTTAAGTTAACACCGAAAAGATCGTCTAATTTGTAAAGGTTAGTATCAAGGTAGCCAGTCTTTCTGTCCATTTGACGAAGAACATCATTACCAAACCAAACAGCTTCACCATCTTTTAATTGAGCAATAGCGGCACTGGTTAAGTATTCCATTGGCACATTTAACAATTTGATTCTGTAAGAACCTTCGACATTATCTTCGCCTGGAAGACCGTATAATTGGTTATATTCATGATCAGGAGCATTAGTTAAAACAACGTAATCATCAAAGTCAACATCACCCATGTACTTGTGCAAGAATTCAACAGGAGTTAAGTTCTTTTCCAAATGGTATTTCTTGTCATCATCACGATATTCAAGGTCAAACTTCTTAGGTGGTTCACCAACAGCAATAGCGGTCATGCGGTAAACTTCACTCAAGAACTTCTTGCGTGCCTTTTCTATTTCGTCATCTTTTCCTTCTTGCTTTAATTTACGTAAAACAAGAGCATCTTTTTTCAATTTATCTGCTAAAGCAGTAGCAAAGCCAGTAGTATTGTTAGTATTTGCATTTTCAGGCATTGCGTAAGAAGGAACAACCCCGTATTTTTCAACCAAAGCTGCTGCCATGTGGAATTGACCACCATCGCCACCAGCAAATGATAAATCAGCTTTAACTTCGCGTGAATCAAGCGGCTTGTCAGCATTTCTTAAGATTTCGTCATAAAAAATATTGGCACGTTCGATTTTATCCCAGAAAAAATTATAAGCTTGTGAAAAAGTGAAATTCTTAGCCTTATATTTTTTACCGAAAAAGTGACGTAAAACGTTTAAAGTTGAGAATTCCCAGCAGCGGCCAGAATGTTTTTGATTAGTAACATTGTCAGTGTCTAATTCAGTTGAGAAAACGCGGTTTAATTTACTTTCAATTCTGTCATTGTAGGAAGCTTCAAGAACGCCACTACGTTCTGCCGCACGGGCGATAACTTTGTTTTGCGGATCGCTATTAAATTCTTTTGAGAATTCATCTAATTCTTGTAAAGTTAGTTTATGAGCCATAATGATCTCCCTTTTTTAATTTTTTATTAAACTAACTCAATTTTATTCCTGATTAAAGCAAAAGAAAAGTAGATTCAATCTTGAACCTACTTTTCTTAGAGAATTATTGAAATTGTTAACCTATAGGGACTTCTTGCAAAAAATCTATAAATTAATCAATTTGGATTGAACTATCACTGCTGTCAGCTGATTGCTTTGGCAAAGTAATAGTCAATACACCATCATCATACTTTGCATGGATCTGATTTGCAACCACATTTGTTAATCTAAATGAACGAGAAACATGTCCCTCGCTTCTTTCTTTGTGGATAACATTGTGTTTTTCATCGCTAGTATCTTTAGATGCTTTTCTTGTAGCTTCAACGCTGAGGATGCCATCACGATAGTTTAAATTAATGTCATCTTTCTTTAGACCAGGCATATCAATTTTTACAAGATATTCCTTGTCATTTTCAGCAACATCAGCTTGCATCATATTGCTCATTTCTTTATCGTCAAAGAAGTTCTTTGGAAAACCAAACCAATCGTTCATTGCATCAAACATATCGTTACGACGATTCATCATTTCGTTTGCCATAATTAAAACTTCCTTTCTTTCTCTTTACACTGTTTATTGTAGTAGCTATTTTCATAATTTAAACTATTTAGCACTCGAAAGCATATAGTGCTAAAAGTAATCTTTACAAGCAGTAGATAATTTTTTAAAATCAAAAATAGATTTGAGGAAAAGAGTATAGGTAAAGCAATGGTTTATTATCAAAAAATGACCCCAGAAGGTTATAAAGAAATTGAAGATGAAATTGCCCGCTTGAAGAAAGATCGGCCGCGGCGGATTAAGATTTTGCAACAAGCTAGATCGATGGGCGATTTATCAGAAAATACTGAATATACAGAAGCTAAGCGAGATTTGGGCCACTTACAGAGCCGTCTGCGTTATTTAGGTAAACAATTAAAGTATGCAGAAGTGATTGAATCTAAAGCCGATGGCAAGGTAAATATGGGTTCTAGCGTAGTCCTGAAATTTGACGATGAGGATGATGAAGAAGAATATAAGATTGTTGGCCGAATGGAGGCTGATTTAGCTAAAGGAAAAATTGCTTTTGATTCGCCACTTGGACAAGCAATTATGAAGCAAGAAGCCGGCAAAACAGTTACGGTTGAAGCCCCGGCGGGCAATTATCACGTGACAATTATTGAAGTAAAATAATTATTTAATACGCATTATAATCAGCAAACACTGATAAGTGCGTATTTATTTTTGGATAAAATCATTATTTTGAATCTGCTTTCATTGAGTTATGGTACGATAAATTTAGATTATGAGGGGAGATAAGAATTATGTTTAATTGGATTTTACAACAACCTAATTCTAAAAAATTAGTCGCGAAGGATAAAATTGCGAGTACTTATAAGTGGCGGCAATTGGGAGTCTTGCTTGCTACTTGTATTGGTTATATCGGCTATTACATTATCAGATTAGTATTTACTACTGAGCAAACTGATATTATGAAAGCTTACAACTTTACGACAGCTGATATCGGTTTGGTTCTATCTTGTTTCGGTATCGGTTACGGAATCGCCAAGTTATTTATGGGAGCATTAGTTGATAAATGTGATTCCAACCGCTACTTAATGCTAGGGTTACTTTTATCAGCAATTTTAAATATTTTCTTGGGTTCTACTAAAAGTATTTATGTCATGATGCTACTCATGTTCCTTATTGCAGTTACTCAAGGAATGGGAGCTGCTGCTTGTCAAAGAATGATTCAACTTTGGTGGGGTAAACGTCTTCGGGGTACGATCTTTTCTATTTGGTCATCTGCTCACAATGCTGGATCATTTATCTGTGTGGCAGTTGTTCAATTAGCAACATTTATGTTTGCCGGTTCACTTAGCGCAGTCTTTTACACCGCATCAGTAATTTCATTTATCATTTGTATTTTAATTTTAGTTTTAGGTGCAGATCGTCCGCAGGTAGTCGGTTTGCCTGATATTTCAACTTATACTGGTGATAAAGTTATCTTAGACGATGGTAAGGTTTCAACATCAGACTCAACTGATTTGAGTGTTTGGCAAATTTTTGTTAAATATATTTTGAAGAATAAGTTAGTTTGGGCCGTTACTTTAACTTCAATGTCACTATATTTAGTTCGTTATGGTATTCAAAGTTGGATTCCATCATATTTAGTTCAAAATAAGGGCTTTGATCCTAACTTTGCAAAATGGTTAATCGGTATTTTTGAACTTGCCTCAGTTCCAGGTGTTATCATCATTGGTGCGATTTCAGATGCTTTAAAGGGTCGGCGTGGCCTTGTTTCAATTGCATGTGTGATTGGAATGTTAATTTGTTTGACGATTTACTTCTTTAGTAATAATCATGCCTTGATTGTCACCGTTTTGTTAATTATGGGTAATTTGATTTATGCTCCATTAACTTTGGTGGGGTTAATGGTTAACGAAGTTGTTCCTAAGTTTGCGGTTGGTTCATCAACAGGTTTTATGGGCTTCTTCCAATACATCTTTGGTGAAACAATTGCGACAGCCTTGATCGGTATTTTGGTTGCCAAGTTTGGCTGGATTGCAAGTAACACTGTTTTATATGTTGCCTCATTCTTTGCAATTATCTTCTTAATTTACACTGCTATGAGTGAAAATAAGATGCGTAAAGAAGCACAAGCAAATAAAGCTAATTAAAAAATTTAAGTAAGATAAATAAAATGGCTAGTAATTTTTCTAGGCATTTTATTTTTTACCTTGCAATTAAACACATGTTCGGATAAAATTTAATCGAACTAATGTTTGAAAAGAGGGATGAAAATGTATGATTATCGCTATGAACCTCACCGTTTGATTTTTATGATAGATAATAAGTCATTTTTTGCGAGTTGTGAGGCATTACGTTTAGGATTAAATCCGATGAAGGCAATAATAGCGGTATTATCACGCCAGGATAATTCAAGTTTTGGGTCAGGCTTAATTATGGCAGCATCTCCTTTAGCTAAACGAAAATATGGTTTAAAAAATGTTATGCGGGCGCGCAATATTCCTAAAGATGCCTTAAGGCCGGGTAAGGATCAATTGCAACTAGTCGAGCCACATATGAATTTATATATTAAGCGTAGTATGCAGATACTTGAGATCTTTCGTAAATATGCGGCTGATGAAGATATTCATGTTTATTCAATTGATGAAAGTATGATTGATATGACTAAGTCATGGCGTCTTTTTGGGGATGATCCTTATCTTGTGGGGCGAAAAATTCAAGAAGATATTCATGATCAATTAGGTCTTTATACGACCTGTGGTATCGGCGAAAATCCGTTACTTGCTAAACTAGCAATGGATATTTCGGCTAAACACCGCATGTCAATGATTGACTTTTGGCATTATATTGATGTTCCTGACACAATTTGGAAAATTCCCAATCTCGAAGACGTGTGGGGAATTAATACTAGAACAGCAAATCATTTACGGCGAATTGGGATTACGAATATGTATACTCTTGCCCATACTGATCCAGAAATTTTAAAGCGAGAATTTGGCGTAATTGGTGAACAGCTTTTTGCAATGAGTTGGGGCGTGGATCGCAGTATTATTCGTCAAAAATATTTTCCGAAAAATAAAAGTTACGGGAATTCCCAGGTTTTAACGCGAGATTATTTTGATCAAAGAGAGATTGAAATTGTTATTCGAGAAATTGGTGAACAAGTTGCTGCTAGAATTCGCGCCCATCATTTAAAGACTGCTTGTGTTGGCTTATTTGTTGGCTACTCTTTTGCAGAAAGAGAGAAAGGCAATAAACGTGGCGGTTTTAATATTAGGCAAAAAATTATTTCGACGGATAGTAATGATGAACTAGTACATGAATTAATTGCTCTATTTCGCAAAAAATGGCGCGGAGAAGCAGTTCGCGTCCTCGGTGTTGATTATTCGCAGCTTAGTCCGAATGATAATCAGCAGTTAACTTTCTTTTTAACACCTAGTCAGGAGATTAAGAGACAAAGATTTGATATAACCGTCGATAAAATTAGAAAAAAATATGGTTTTAGCAGTTTAGTGAAGGCGTCAAGTTTACTTAGTGGTGCAACTGCGATTCAAAGAAGTAAATTGGTTGGTGGTCATAATGGTGGTAATGCCTATGAGTGATTTTGACAAAAAAGTAGAAAACTTCTTCAAAAATTATCATGATCGTGGGATGAAAAAATGGGCTGGCTTTTTTCTGAGTGACCATACTTTAAAAATAAATAAAAAGAAGGCCCAGCAAAAAATTGTTTATTTGCCTAAAAAAAGGATGAGTGAAGAAGAAATAAGTGAAGTGCTTCTAAAGGCGTTTTCTAATCACTATAAAGTGAACATTCAATTAAAAGAACGAGATTGTAATGGTAATTTGAAAAAAGATATTTCAGGTTTTGTAGAAGGCTATTATGAAAATAAGTTAATTGTTTCAGGCAAAAATATTGACATAAATGATATTAATAACGTTGAAGTAGATAATTATCTTTAAAATAGTCATATCTTAATTTATAAACATTGATTTTTTTGCTATAATATCTGCTTTAGATAGACATAAGTAGATATTGGAGTGAAAATTTTGAATACGCCTGAATCAAGAGAGGGTAATTTAATTCGCTACATCGTATACGCCGTCGGTTATTTAATGGCAGTAGGTGTAGTTAAACTAGTTATCAATAAAACCCCACCGAGATTATGGGACTTAGTCCTTTTTATATTGATTGCAGCGATGGTTACTTTGTTTTATATTTATCGCTTTAACCGTGAACAGCGCTTTTTTCAAAGAAGATATTCGTTACCATGGCTGGGCGATCTAGGATTTACCATCGGAATAACAATTTTAGTAACAGCATTGCGCATTTTGGTAATGTATTTTCAATCTTATAACAAAATAAGCTTTTATGGTTTTCAAGCAAGCTATATCAAACATGAGAATGTTGGTATGTTTTGGTTTTTGATTATTGCCGAGGGAATAATTTTACCGATCTTGCAAGAGTTTTTAGCTACCGGTTTCTTATTTAATTATGCTTTCAGACGCGATTCACGTTTAGTTGCAGTTAGTGGGATTCTCGTTTCCGGTATTATCTTCAGTATTCTTAATTTCCAATTATCCTTTTTGTTATTCGTAATTAATGTCGTCTTTGGGGCAATTTTTGCGTGGGTATATTTATATACTCAATCGATTTGGATGCCGATGTATTTAGCCGTTTTAAATGGTTTGCTTATGATAGTGTTAATGTAAAAAAGATGTCTGGGAATATTTTCCTAGACATCTTTTTTATCTATTAAGCGGATAGCGTGAATCGAACCCGCATCTTCAGCTTGGGAAGCTGACGTTCTACCATTTAACTATACCCGCATTACCTCCATATTTTATCATGATTAGGAAGTGAAGCCAAATTATTTTTGAGGCATTGACGTTACTTTTAAGTCAAAATTTGTACGATCAATTAAGCTGGTGAAATTTTGAAAAAGCCAGCGCCGAAGTTCTGCCGGTTTAATTACAAGTGGCATCCGATTATGAATCGGCTTCATTGCCTGATTAGGCTCAGTTGTTACCATGGCAAAGTGATCTTGCTCATAAATCCCGGCAATTAAAGTAAGGGGATTATCAGAATCAGAAAAGCTATATTTTTTGTGATACTTTTTCTTATTTTGCGCTTGGTATGTTTCTGAACTGTATTCATAGAATTCACTCGTAATGATCAAGCAACGTTGACGCGCAAAAGCTTGATCCCACATCGATGGCTTTGGTTCATAAAATCTTTCAATACGCGCGTTAAATAAAAGACGCTGATCTTTGGGACTAGCAAAGCCCCACTTTTTCTGCATTAATTGCAATTGATTATCTTTAAAAAGCAAAACAGGAGCAGTTTTTCCAGGAAAAATATCTGTGTTTTCAATTTTGAAATTAGGATCTATTAATGGCAAGTCTAAGTCTGTTTTTAAATATTTAGAAATTTCGGCTAAAGTTGGTAATTTGAATTGATGACACATAAAAACACCTCTGCTTATATTGTAGCTGATTTTGCCCTAGTTTAATTAACAGTGTTTTTTTGCTAAAATTAAGCTTAATAGATGCAATTAAGTAAAGATTGAAAGGAAGAATAAAGATTATGGCAAAAGAAATTTTTCTTTCAGGAGATAGACCCACTGGTAAACTTCATATAGGCCATTATATTGGGTCATTAAAAAATAGAGTAAAACTTCAAAATGAAGGTAAATATGATCCATATATTATGATCGCTGATACCCAGGCTTTAACTGATAATGCCCGCGATCCGCAAAAAATTCAAAATTCATTAATTCAAGTTGCACTTGATTACTTAGCAGTTGGTATTGATCCTGCAAAATCAACTATTTTTGTTCAATCACAAATTCCAGCCTTGTTTGAATTGACTAGCTATTACATGGATTTAGTAACCGTTGCTCGACTTGAGAGAAATCCAACAGTTAAAACCGAAATTAAGCAAAAGGGGTTTAAAGATTCTATTCCAGTTGGATTCTTGAATTACCCAGTTTCACAAGCCGCAGATATTACTGCTTTTAAGGCAAAGTTGATCCCAGTTGGCGATGATCAAGAACCAATGATTGAACAAACTCGTGAAATCGTCCGGACCTTTAATAGAGTATATAACTGCGATATTTTGGTTGAACCTAAAGGTTATTTCCCTGAAGAAGGCAGTGGTCGTTTACCAGGCCTTGATGGTAATGCCAAGATGTCCAAGTCTTTGGGTAACTGTATCTATTTATCAGATGATGAAAAGACAGTTCAAAAGAAAGTAATGTCAATGTACACGGATCCAAATCATATTCATGTGGAAGATCCAGGTAAAGTTGAAGGCAACACTGTCTTTACTTATCTTGATGTTTTTGATCCTGATAAAGATAAAGTGGCGGAACTTAAAGAAGACTACCGAAAAGGCGGCCTTGGGGATGTTAAAATTAAACGCTACTTAAATAAAGTCCTTGAAAAAGAATTGGCACCAATTCGGCAGCGTAGAGAAAAATTTGCTCAAGATACAGATGCTGTATATGAAATGCTTGTTGAAGGCTCCAAGAAGGCTAACGAAAAGGCAAATCAAACTTTAGCTGAAGTAAGAAACGCAATTGGATTAAATTACTTCGACCATTTTGACAAGTAAGAAGGCGAAAAAATGCACGATCGAATTCCATGGAAACAGTATTTTATGATGCAGGCGTTAGTGATTGCACAGCGTTCAACATGTAATCGTGCTTTAGTTGGAAGTGTTTTAGTCAAAGAAAATCGTATCATTGGGACTGGCTATAATGGTTCAGTTTCAGGGCAGCCGCACTGTGATGATGTTGGTCACCAAATGGTTGATGGGCATTGTGTTAGAACGATTCATTCAGAGATGAATTCGCTAATTCAGTGTGCAAAAAATGGTGTTTCAACTGCTGGCACTGAAATATATGTGACACACTTTCCTTGCTATAACTGTACAAAAGCACTCTTGCAAGCGGGAGTCGAGAAGATAAATTATTATTTTAATTATCATGATAATCCATTAGCAATACAATTGTTGCAGGATTGTGGAGTACTTTATGAACAAATTAAAATTGATCGGAAATATGTTGCGGGATTGGAAGAAAAACTTGAAGAAGACGAAAATAATTAATCTATTTATCTTCATCTTTTCAATCGGAGTTTTTTTAACTTCAACTGCTTTTATTCAAGATAATTTGAAAGATTATGCCAATTTAACGGATCAAAAAACACGCCAGTTAATTGCAGAGAAAAATAATCGCTATTTGCAGACTAAGGAAGAGCCTAGAATTGTTGTAATCACTTTGAATCGCCTCGATAATTTAACTCCTTCAAGGTTGAATAAAACTAAGCGGACGGCTTATATTGTCGTGGGGCAAAAAGATAAAAGACGAGAACTTCAAATTTATTCATCAAAAGATTTACACAGTGCTTTTACTGCTGAAAGTCGAATGAATATTATTCGACTTGCTGGTAAGGATTTGCGCAGCCATAATAAAAAGCAATTTAACAAAGGTTTGCGGTTAGTCTTTAGAGCTTGTGCAACTAAGATTGATCAACAATATCAATACACATTAGATAAATACGATTTAACTAATGCGGAGCAAAATAAAATCGATCATCCTAATCGAGTTGCCTTACCAATTGCTTTTGGAATAGTGATTTTGGTCGGAGCATTAATTTATTTCTTAAAAACGATTCAAAATCGGAACTCTAAAAATAAAAAGTAACAATTTGACGAAGATATTTTTTAATATTAAACTACTTAAGGTATATGATTTAGCAAATAAACTGTTAGGTGAGACTCCTACGTGAACACACGCTATCGCCCAGAAACATCTAGAGATGCCAACGGGTTAAATAGGTGTCGTCGACTTAAGGCGAGATCCAGATAGCTAGCATGTGCTTACGTCACGTAGTGTTAAAACTGAACGACGAGTTAAGAAGCCTTGTTTGGCATGAAGTCACCTAATAAAATTAGGTGGCTTTTTTAGTTTGTTTGCGACAACTAAGAAGAAACTAAAGGAGGGCTTATGCTTAAAGCGGCAACAAAAGTAAAAAATGATGCTGATTTAAAGCGGGTAAAGCAAATCGCGCAAGAAACACGCGTAGAAACTTTAGCTAGACTTCATGCGAGCGCGGAAGGACTATCTACTAAACAGGCATTAATTAACCGAGAGGAATATGGCGTCAATGAAATTGATAATCGGCATAAAGAGTCAAAGGCGCACTTTTTGTTAGAAGCCTTTGTCACGCCATTTACGATCATCTTATTGATCTTAATCGCAATTTTATTAATTAAAGATATTATTCCTAGTCAAGAATTAAATTTAGGGACAATTATTATTATCACGGTTATGATTCTTATCACTGGAATTACTAGTTTTGTTCAAAATATTAAAACTTCTGATACAGTTGATAATTTATTAAAAATGGTTTCAGTTACCAGTAACGTTAAGCGTGATGGTGAAAATCAAGAATTACCCACCAAGCAAATTGTTGTGGGCGATATTGTTAATTTAGCTGCTGGTGATATGGTGCCAGCTGATATGCGACTTCTTCGTAGTAAAGACCTATTTTGTACTACAAGTTCGATTGATGGGGATTATAATCCAAAAGAAAAAATTGCCAATAAATCGCCGCGGTTTGAGGGCGTAAATAGCTACTTAAATTACCCTAATATATTGTATGAAGGAACAACCATTGTGTCTGGTTCTGGTGAAGGAGTAGTCTTTGCGACGGGCAATCATACTTTATTTGGGAGAGTAGTTAATGCTAGCAATAAGCGCCAAATTCATAAAAATACTTTTCACGTTGGCATTAAAAGTATGACTCACCTTCTTTTAGCAATGACAATTATTGTCAGCTTATTGCTTTTGCTGATTAATGGACTAACCAAAGGCGATTGGAGTAGTGCGATTGTCTTTTCAATCGCGGCAGCCGTTGGCTTAACACCAGAATTATTGCCAGTGATCGTTACCTCTAATTTGGTCAAGGGTAGTAAAGAGATGGCCAAGCACGGCACAATTGTGAAAAAATTGAATTCTGTTCAAAAATTTGGTTCAGCCGATATTTTATGTACAGATAAAACGGGAACCTTAACTCAGGATCAAGTTGTTCTTGAACGTCACTATGACTTGACGATGCAGGAAACTACACGCGTATTAAAGCTTTCATATTTGAATTCATATTATCAAACGGGAATGAAAGATTTAATTGATGATGCTGTGATCGATGCCGCTGGGGATGAATTAGACGTCAGTGAAATTCAGCGTGATTATAATAAAATTGATGAAATTCCGTTTGATTATAATCGTAAAAGAATGAGTGTCGTTGTTGCCAACTCTGACCGTAATCACGGTGAACACTTGTTAGTTACTAAAGGTGCAGCGGAAGAAATGCTAGCGGTAGCTAAAAAAGTAGAGCTAAATGGAAAGGTATTGCCGCTAACTTCTGAGCGCAAGCAAATTATTCTTGAACAAATAGAAGATATGAATGACGATGATTTGCGAGTTTTACTTCTCGGCTATAAGAAAAATCCTGCACCAGTCGGAGAATTTTCCGTCGCCGATGAAAAAGATTTAATTTTAGTTGGCTTTTTGACGTTTCTTGACCCACCAAAAGAAAGTGCACGTGCTTCTCTTGCAAAGTTGCAGCGAGATGGTTTAACCGTTAAAATTTTAACCGGTGATAATGAAGCTGTTACGCGGGCTTTAGGATTACAAGTCGGTTTAAAAGTAGATACGGTTTATTCCGCTGAGGACTTTGAGGGTAAAAGTGATGAAGAAGCTCGCAAGATGGTTGAAGAGAGTAATATCTTTGTCCAGATGACGCCAGAAGTTAAAACGAGAATCATTCGTTTGTTAAAAGAAAACGGACATATCGTCAGTTACATGGGAGATAAAAGTAATGATGCCGTAGCTATGAGAGAAGCTGATGTTGGGATTGCCTTTGATAATGCGGTTGATATTGCCAAAGAAACTGCCAGCATTATCTTGATGCACCGAGATTTAAGCATTCTTGAAAATGGAATTCGTGCTGGCCGAAATACTTTGGGCAATATCATGAAATACTTTAAGATAATTCTTTCGGCCAACTTTGGTAATATCATTTCATTAATTGTTTCCTGCTTGATGTTGCCATTTTTACCTATTTTGCCAGTGCAATTAATTATTTTGAATTTCATTTTTGGTTTGAGTTGTTTGGCAATTCCTTATGATAAAATGCCGGAGAAGTATCTAGAATTGCCACATACTTGGTCCTTTAAGGATTTGCCTAAATTTATGATCTTTTTTGGCCCATTATCGTCGATCGCGGACATAATTACTTTTGCCGCTCTATATTTTGTCTTTTGTCCGCAAATTGCCGCTGGCAATCAAGCTCTATTTATCATGGCTTTTCATACAGGATGGTTTATTGAAAATCTTTGGGTGCAAGAAATTGCAATCCATACCTTACGTGATCGTAAATTTGCCTTTTTTGCGCAACATGCCACTTCAGTTGTGTTAATTACAACGTTTGCTGCTGGTATTATTGGGACAATGATTTCAGATAGTGTGCTAGGTCAAATTTTACATTTTGTCAGTTTGCCAAGCTTATATTTATTATTTATCTTATGCATAGTAATTTTTTACGTGCTTTTGACTAGTTTAGTTAAAATAATTTATTTAAAACGCGAAAAGTTTTTAATTTAACAATAAAAAGGGACTTCTATTAAGGAATTCCCTTTTTTGATGGTGTATTATAGATAAAAGATTATTAACAATTGAAGGAGTATCAAAATCGTATGGCTGAGAAGAAAACTTTTTATATTACAACCCCAATTTATTACCCATCTGGCAAATTAACTATTGGTAATGCTTATACTACAATTGCTGCTGATACAATGGCTCGCTATAAGCGCAGTCAAGGCTACGATACTTTCTTTTTAACCGGTACTGATGAACATGGTTTAAAGATTGAACAAAAAGCTGAAGGACAGGGCATTAAGCCCCAAGAATTTGTGGATAAGATGGCAAATTCATACAAGAAATTGTGGAAGAGTCTTGATATTGAATATGATAAGTTTATTCGGACAACTGATGCAGAACATGTTAAAGCTGTTCAACAAATTTTCGAAAAATTACTTAAAAAAGGTGATATTTACCTTGGCGAATATACTGGTTGGTATTCAGTTGAAGACGAAGAATACTTTACTGAATCACAACTTGCTGAAGTTTATAAAGACGATAACGGTAATGTGATTGGTGGTAAAGCTCCAAGTGGCCACGAAGTTCGCTTAGTTAAGGAACCATCTTACTTCTTTAAGATGAGTAAGTATGCAGATCGTTTAGTTAAATATTACAAGGATCACCCTGACTTTATTTTGCCTCATTCACGTGAAAAAGAAATGATCAATAACTTTATTAAGCCAGGTTTGGAAGATCTTTCTGTAACTCGGACAACAGTTGATTGGGGAATCCCTGTACCAAGTGATCCTAAGCACGTTGTTTATGTTTGGATTGATGCTTTATCTAACTATATTACTGCTCTGGGATACGGTTCAGACGATGATTCATTATTTAAGAAATATTGGCCTGCTGACGTGCATTTAGTCGGTAAGGAAATTGTACGTTTCCACACTATTTATTGGCCAATTATGTTGATGGCACTTGATTTACCATTGCCAAAGCACATTATCGGCCACGGCTGGGTCTTGATGAAGAACGGTAAGATGTCTAAGTCTAAGGGTAATGCTGTTTATCCTGAATCACTTACTAGTCGTTATGGCGTAGATCCACTGCGTTACTACTTAATGCGCGCACTTCCATTTGGCGCCGATGGTATTTTCACGCCAGAAGATTTCATCGAAAGAATCAACTATGATTTGGCTAATGACCTTGGCAACTTACTTAACCGTACTGTTTCCATGATTAATCAATACCAAGATGGTCAAATTGTCCCTGTTCCTGTTGCTCAAGATAAATTTGGCAAAGATTTACAAGATACTGCTGCTAAAGTTATTTCAGAATATCATGAACAAATGGATGCACTTCACTTCTCCCAAGCTTTAGATAGTATTTGGAAATTAGTTGCACGTGCCAACAAGTATATTGATGAAACTACTCCTTGGGTATTAAACAAGGAAAACAAGACTGAAGAACTTTCTCATGTCATGAGTAATTTGGCTGAGAGTCTTCGCTTAATTGCCATCATGATATATCCGGTAATGACTGAAACCGCACCAAATATTTATGCTCAACTCGGCCTTAACTGGGAAGATGAAGATCAAAAGAACTTAGAATTTGGTGATTTTGCTTGGAACACTAAGGTAGTTGAAAAGCCAAAGCCAATTTTCCCAAGACTTAAAGCTGAAGAAGAAGTTAAATATATTAAAGCTGAAATGGCTAAAGCTAAGCCAAAGAAGACCACTAGAAGTGAACAGAAGAAGGGTAACGAGATTACTATCGATGACTTTGATAAAGTTAAAATCCAAGTTGGTCAAATTTTAGCAGTTGAACCAGTTAAGGGTTCAAATAAGTTGTTATTGTTCAAGCTTGACTTTGGCGATGGCCAAGAACGTCAAATCTTAAGTGGTATCCGCAAATTCTATCCAGATGCAAGCGAATTGTTAGATAAGAAAGTTTTGGCAGTCACTAACTTGAAGCCACGGAAGATGCTTGGTCTTGAAAGTCAAGGAATGCTTTTATCAAGTGAAAAGAATGGCGAAGTAAAATTAGCTATTGTCGGTGATGAACATGCTAACGGAGCTGAGTTAGGTTAATGGAATTAATTGATAACCACACTCATTTAAATGATGAGCCATTTCGCGGAAAAGAAGAGTATTATCTTGAAAAAGCTAAATCACTTGGAGTTACCAAGGTGATTTGTGCAGGTCAAGATCCTGATTTTAATCAGCGTGCTGTCGATTTAGCTCAAAAGTTTGCTAATGTTTATGCAATGGTGGGGTATTGTCCTGATGTCGCTAAGGATTACGATCAAAAGGCGGAAGATGAGCTACTTAAGCGATTAAAGATGCCGAAAGTCGTTGCCATGGGGGAGATTGGCCTTGATTATTATTGGGATGAATCTCCGCGTGACGTACAGCGAGAAGTTTTTGCTCGTCAAATCGAACTTGCTCATGATTTGAAGATGCCAGTTGATATTCATACTAGGGATGCGTTTGAAGATTGCTATGATATTTTGAAAAATAGTAATTTGGAATATGGAGCAATTTTGCATAGCTTCAATGGTGGAGTAGATTGGTTAAATAAATTTTTAGATTTAAATGTCACTTTTTCGTATTCAGGAGTTGTATCTTTCACCAAAGCGACTAAAGTTCATGAATCGGCTAAAGCAGTTCCGATGGATCGCTTTATGGTGGAAACGGATGCTCCGTATTTGACACCCAAGCCATATCGCGGAAAACAAAATGAACCTGGATATGTCCGTTATGTTGCAGAAGCAATTGCTAAATTAAAAGGTGTCTCGCTTAATGAAATTGCGGAAGCAACTTATGCAAATGCTGTGAGAATATATGGTCTTAAATAAAAAGAATTTTAATGCGGTAGTAGTCGTTGAGGGAAAAGACGATACTATTCGTTTAAAACAATTTTTCCCAGGAATTGAAACGATTGAAACAAATGGTTCAGCTGTTTCTGATGAAGTTCTCGAAGAATTAAAAAAATTAAGTCAAAAAAGGAAAATTATTATTTTCACCGATCCTGATTTTAATGGCGAAAGAATAAGACGAATTGTGAGTCAAGCTGTTCCTAAGGCGAAGCAAGCCTTTATTACACGTAAAGAAGGCGAACCTGAAAAAAGAGGTAATAGCCTCGGTGTTGAACATGCTTCAAAAGAGGCTTTAGAAAGAGCCTTAACTGATTTACATGAAGTTGAATTGAAAAAAACAGACTTAAGTTATGATTTATATCGCTCTTTGGGTCTTGCAGCTGGCACTAATTCAAAGGGCTTGCGTGAAAAAGTTGGCGCTATTCTTAGTATTGGCTATGGTAATGCTAAAAGCTTCTTTAATCGGTTAAATACTTTTGGAATAACTTCAGCCGAACTAAAGCAAGCTGTAGAGGAGGCAAAAGATGGCAAATAGAATTCCGATTGGTTCTCTCGTTAGAACGCAGGCAATTATAAACCGCTATTTTGTTAAGGCGAAGAAGAACCTGGGACAAAACTTTTTGATTGATCAAAATGCTATCTTAGGAATCATTGATGCTGCTGATATTCATGAAGGCGATCAGGTGATTGAGATTGGACCAGGGATCGGTTCATTAACTGAACAATTATTACTTCATGGTGCTAAGGTTTGTGCATATGAAGTGGATAGTAGCTTGCCAGAAATTTTAAATAATGAATTACCAGCTAAAATCGGTGATGCCTCATTAAAAGAACGTTTTAAATTAATCTTAAAGGATGTTTTGAAGGCAGATTTTAAAAATGATATTGGTGATTTCTTTGACTTTGATAAAGAAATTAAAGTTGTAGCTAACTTACCTTACTACATTACAACGCCAATTATTTTTGCTTTAGCGGAATCTGATTTAAAGTTTGATAGTTTAACCTTAATGATGCAAAAAGAGGTTGCAGAACGCTTGGAAGCTAAACCTGGGACAAAAGCCTTTGGTCCATTAAGTATCGCTGTCCAAACAGAAATGAATGTTAAAGTAGCTTTATCAGTTAGCCATAATTCATTTATGCCAAAACCAAAGGTCGATTCAAGTGTAGTTGTCTTAACACCACTTGCCAATAAACCTGAGATTGAAGATCGTAAACATTTTAATTGGATCGTTAAGATGTGTTTTTCACAGAGAAGAAAGACTTTAAATAATAATCTTAAAAATTTAATTCCTGACGCCCAAAAAAGAGCAGATTTAATTGCTGGACTTGGGGTAGATCCAAAAATTCGCCCAGAGAGTTTATCTATTTCACAATTTATTAAAATAGCTAAGACAATTCCCGCTATGAAAAATATTTAGGCTTGTGAAAATAATTGCTATAAAGCATAAATTATGATAAAATCGGTACGAAGGAGTTGTTTTTTAGTGCCAACATCGATTATTACGATTAAACATAAGTTGGATTCTCACTTAGGCGATACCTTAACAGTAGTAGCACAAGCGGGACGTAAGAAGATTACAAAAAGACGCGGAATCTTAAGAGAAACTTTCCCGGCAGTATTTGTAGTTGATTTAGACCAAGATCAAAATAATTTTAAACATGTTTCTTATAGTTACACTGATTTATTAACAAAGAATATTGCATTAGAATTTGATGATGAGGCTGAAGAAGCCGAAGCTTAAACAACCAGCAAATAAAATTTTGTCACTAGCATTTAAAAATGTTAGTGCTTTTTTTTCGCTTTTAGAGTATATTTGTAAAAGATAAAAACAAACATTAGAAAGGAAAAGACATGAAACGTTCAGAAAGATTAGTGGATATGACAAAATATTTAATGGAGCGTCCACATACCTTAATTTCGTTACCTTTCTTTGCTAAGCGTTATGATGCTGCGAAATCATCTATTTCTGAAGACTTAGCAATTTTGAAGCATACATTGGCTAGCAATCAAGATGGGATCTTAGAAACAGTTGCTGGAGCTGCAGGTGGTGTGCGCTATATTCCTTATTTAGGTAAAAAGCATGCGGAAAATTATTTAACAGATTTATCTTCACGGATTGAAGATCCAAATCGAATTTTACCAGGTGGTTTTGTTTACTTATCAGATATTTTGGGTAATACACAAGACTTGCGCCGAATCGGAGAATTAATTGCAACACGTTATGCATATTCAGATGTTGATGCTGTAATGACTGTTGAAACTAAGGGGATTGCTCTAGCACAGGCAGTTGCCCGCTATTTAGATGTTCCTTTTGTAATTGCGCGTAAGCGTTCAAAGGTAACGGAAGGTGCCACAGTTTCTGTCAATTATATTTCTTCTTCCCTTGATCGTGTTTCGAAGATGGAATTACCTACTCGTGCGTTAAAGAAGGATTCAAATGTCTTAATTGTCGATGATTTTATGAAAGGCGGAGGCACTTTAACTGGGATGGAAGGACTAGTTAAAGAATTTGATAGTAAAATCGTTGGTATTTGTGTTTTATGTGAAGCTGATTTTGATAAAGATAAATTGGTTGAGGACTACCTCTCTCTTGTTAAAATTAGTAAAATTGATACTAATAAGCGGATTATTTTATCTGAACCTGGAAACTTTTTAAATAGGACAGATTTTAGCCGTTTTTAAAATAAATGGTATACTATAACCTAGTTTTGATAATCAAGAGGTTGAAGTAATGAAAAAATACGTAGTAGTACTTGCTGCCGGTAAAGGCACAAGAATGAAGTCTAAACTTTATAAAGTTTTACACAAGGTTTGTGGCAAGACCATGGTTGAACATGTTGTTGATGCTGCAAGCGGAGTTAATCCAGAAGAGATCATCACAGTAGTCGGAACAGGTGCAGAAGATGTAGAAAAGGTTTTGGCTGGTAAATCTAAGTTTGCTTTTCAAGAAAAGCAATTAGGAACAGGCCATGCCGTTTTAACTGCCAAAGATCTTTTAGCAAATAAAGAAGGCGCAACTTTAGTTGTAACAGGAGATACTCCATTATTTACTACTGCAACTTTTGAAAATTTATTTGCTTATCATAATGAAAAAGGCAACGCTGCCACAGTTTTAACAGCTGAAGCACCAAACCCATTTGGTTATGGCCGAATTATTCGTGACGATCAAGGCAATGTTTTACGAATTGTTGAACAAAAAGATGGTAAGCCGGAAGAATTAAAGGTTAAGGAAATTAATACTGGTGTGTTCTGCTTTGATAATCAAAAATTATTTGAAGCTTTAGCACATGTGGGTAATGATAATGCACAAGGTGAATACTACTTAACTGATGTTCTGGAAATTTTGCGCAATGAAGGTCAACGCGTAGGTGCTTATAAGATGCCAGACTTCAGTGAAAGTCTTGGTGTAAATGATCGAATCGCACTTGCTCAAGCAACTAAGATTATGCAAAAGCGGATTAATGAAGCTCATATGCGTGATGGTGTTTCCTTTATCGACCCAGATACTGCTTATATTGATAGTGACGTTAAGATTGGCAATGATACTGTCATTGAAGGCAATGTCGTAATTAAGGGGCATACTGAAATCGGTAGTGATTGCTATATCACTAACGGCTCAAGAATAATTGATTCCAAAATCGGTAATAATGTCACAATTACTTCTTCAACAATTGAAGAATCTGAGATGGCTGATAATTCTGATATTGGACCAAATTCTCATCTTCGTCCAAAGGCAATGATTGGCAAGGGTTCACATATTGGTAACTTTGTGGAAATTAAGAAGGCTGAGATTGGTGAAAATACTAAGGTCGGTCACTTAACTTATGTTGGGGATGCAACTTTGGGTAAGGATATTAATATCGGCTGTGGTACGATCTTCTCTAACTATGATGGTGTTAAGAAGTTCCATACTAATGTTGGCGACCATGCCTTTATTGGTGCAGGTGCTACTTTGATTGCGCCAATCAATGTTGCTGATCATGCCTTTATTGCAGCTGATTCAACGATTACCAAAGATGTTGGTAAATTCGATATGGCGATTGCAAGAGGCCGTCAAACTAATAAACCTGATTATTGGCACAAGTTGCCACTTTCTAAAGATAAAGAATGGCAATAAATTAATACTTAAAAAGCTTGGGAAAATACTTTTCTCAAGCTTTTATTTTTTCTGCATTATAATGAACTTGAAGATAAAAGGTTAGGAGCGTAATTATGAAAAAGAAAATATCAATTTTATTGTGTCTATTACTACTGCTTCCGTTAAATCTCCAACCAGCTTTTGCAGCACGCACTTCTAGTCATCATGTTAAAACTGTTAAATTTAACAAAAATAAGAAAAAACAGAAAACAAATAAGACCAAAAGGAAATACAAAAAAGCTAAAAAAAGTAAAAGCAGCCAAAAAATAAATAAAAGTTGGATCAAAACAATCTCTAAAAATAGCTATGTGACATTGAATCGCAATACGCACTTTTATTCGAGTAAAAATCATCAGCTTAAAAATAAAGCCAAGAAAAAAGCTGGTTTTCGCATTTATTATGTAAGGTTTGGTAAGCAAATTTATTATGCGACTAAAAGTAAAAAATGGTTGCGGGCTACAGACACTCATGGTAGTGTCCGATATCACACTGGCAACAATATTATGATTATTACGACTAATAAAAAGGGACGTGTGACTTATTCAAGTTATACTCCAGTCAGTGCGACCACTTTACGAGTTAAGCACAATGCGTATGTTTATAATAATCGCGGCATGTTAAATAAGGGAACGGTTAAAGTGATAAAGAAAGGTCGGGGCGTTAAAGCTTATTCACTTCATGTTTTAAACGGTAAGAAATTTTATTTAACCAATTATGGTTGGCTAAAAGCTGCTAATTTAACAAAAACTAAGAAATAGTAAATTTAATGATATTTATGAAATCATTAATCAGTTTTGGGCTTATAATATTTATCGAAACAAGAGATTAAAACTTTTTATATTGAGGTAGATGTTCAAATGAAATTAAGCAAAAAATTAATGATGGTTTCTGTTGCTGCTTTAATGGGAGTTAGTCCAATCGTTGCAAACGGAGCAGTAAACAATAATGTTGTCAGTGCAGCTTCTAAGTCAAAAGTTAACAAAACTTACGGTCACAAGAGTAGAGTAACTGCTACTAAGACTATTCATTTTGTCAATGAAAATGGTAAGAAGACTAGCAAAAAAGCATATAAGAACGGTAAGTATACTATTTGGTTAGTTAAGAAAATCAATGGCCGTCTTTATTACGGAATTCAAACAAACGGTAAGTACTGGATTGCCGCAAAGAATACTAAGGGCAGCGTAAGCTATGTTTCTGCCGGTAAAACTGTTACCATCACTACTAATGGAAAGTCAGTTAAGGTAAAAGAAGCTAAGAAACATGCCTCTAAAAAACATACTACGAAGAAGCATGTAGCTAAGAAATCAACCAAAAAAGTTAGTAAGAAGATTAATTCAAAGAAAAAGACAAAGAAGATTCAATCTACTAAATTGGTAACTATCCGTAAGACTCATGTTTATGATAAAAATGGTAAAAAGGCCAAGACTTACATGGGTAGCAAGAAGTGGACTGTGATTGGCAAGAAAGTTAATTTAATTGGTCACGGCAGTAAAACAATTAAAGGTGTGAAGTACTATGCTTTACAGCCAAATCGTTTCTACATTAAAGCTAGTGATGTTAAAGCAAAATAAAGAGATAGTATTACAATATTTTATCAACAAGATTAATAATCAGTTATAAAGGCGCTTTGAAATTAAGTTGCCTTTTGTTTTACGTTATAATACAAACGTAAGGCAGAAATTAAATGATGTTTGTGAGGTAAAAATACACATGAAATTAAGTCATAAGTTAATTATGGTTTCAGCGGCTGCATTGATGACTGTTAGCCCAGTTATTAGTCAAGTTAGTCCTAATGCAACTGTAGAAGCTGCTAAAAAGAGCAGCAAAAAGAAGACGACTGTTAAAAAGACAGCCAAGAAACAAACAACAAGCAAGAAGAAAACTAGTAAATCAAAGAAAACTACTAAGAAAATTTCTAAAAAGACGAGCAAAAAGAATACCAAGAAGTCAGTGAAGACTTCTGTTAAGGCTGACCAAATAGTCTTATCTCATAATTCATATATTTACCTTTCAAATGGTAAGCGTAACAAGAATTATAAAGTCGGTAACAAGGTTTGGCCAAATCTCAATAAAGGTGTTAAATTAAATGCTTTTGGCACTAAAGTAATTAAAGGCAAGCTCTATTACTTTATCGGTAATAATAGCTATATCAAGGCAGCTAATGTTGGTACTGTAAATGGTAAGAAAGTTAGTGCTAAAGCTGCTGAAAATAAAAACGAAAAAGAAACTACCAAAACAATTAAGTTAACTCATAATGCCTACGTTTATAACTATAAGGGCAAGAGAATCAAGAAGGCCGGCACATTAAAGAAGAATTCAGAAATCACTTATGTTGGTACGAGAAATATCAAGAAGAAGAAGTACTTTAATTTAGGTAAAGGTCAATACATTAAGGCAGCTAATGCCAAGATCATCCAAAAGAATGTTGATAAGATTGAACCAGGTGACGAGGATACCTACATTAAGATTGTCACTAATTCAATTACATATGATGAAAATGGTGATGCCTATACTCCAACTATTTGGCAATTAAAAGGTACAGATTGTCGAGTAATTTCAGCTCAAAAGATTAAGGGTAAGTGGTATTACCAAATTGGTAGTGTTAAGGGAGCTACGCAATGGATTAAGGCCGTTAATGCCCATGTAGTAGCTGGTCCAACTTTAATTAAAGATCCTAGTTATAAAGAACCAACTCCTGATGTTGATGTGGCTGATACCATTGTTACTTTAAGAGTGGGTGCTCCTACTTACAATAGTAAGGGTGAAGTTATTTCTAATAACTCATTTAATGCTGGTCAAAGTTTGCGTGTAAGTAAATTAGTTTGGATCTATCTTCCTTCAGAAAATCAATCGGTCAAATTCTACAAGATTGCTAGTGATTCTAAGTCATATATTCGAGTTGATGATGTCGATTTAATCAGTGGTAAGAATTTAACAGCTGTTAATACTTCTGAAGATGCTTATGAAAACGGTAAGATTGCTACAAGCAGCGATAAGAGTGAATTAGCTTCATTGATTAATAATGCTTCAACTGTTAAGAATAGCGATTCATACAAGTTAGCTTCAAATGATGATCAAGTTAACTATAATAATGCAATTGCATTAGGTGAAAATGTAAATACTGATTCCAAGGCAACTTTGCACGATGTTAAGAATGCTTTGAATGCAATCAAGACAGCTTTATCATCATTAAATGGTGCAAAAATTACTGTTTTTGACCGGAACAATCTTTCAAGTAATGAAATTGATGCAATTATCAAATTAGCTGCTAAAGTTAACAATGTAAGTGAAAGCGATGTTCACTTTACTGATAATAATCAAAATCTTTCAATTACTACTGCAAGTGGCTACACTCGGACAGAACCAGTAACTAATTACCTTAATTAATAAAAATAACACATTTAAAAAAGCACTAGTTAGCGCTTTTTCTATTACTGAAAATAACTAGTATTATATAATAAAGAAGATTTTCTTTTGTGAGCAAGTAGATATAGATTGATACCTAAAAATGGTAAATATTCCCTTGATCACGGGATAGTAAATCTTATCATGAGTTAAAACTCATCGATAAAAGCTAAATTAGCCTAGAAGAGCTGATTTAGCTTTTATTTTTTGCAAGAAAAGAATATATTGGATTTATTTTTAGTTAAACTCTGCTAAAATAGGAGTTGTTAGCATATTTTTACGGAGGAAATTATGTCTTATAAAGACGATTTGATGATTTTTGCCCTTAACTCAAATGTACCCTTAGCAGAAAAGATCGCTAATCGGGTCGGAGTTCCATTATCTAAGTCAAGTGTTGAACGTTTCAGTGATGGTGAAATTCAGATCAACATTGACGAATCTGTTCGTGGTAAGGATGTTTATTTAGTACAATCAACTAGCGATCCTGTTAATGACAATTTAATGGAATTGTTAATTATGATTGATGCGGTTCGTCGTGCTAGTGCGCGCACAATTAATATCGTAATGCCATATTACGGTTATGCACGTCAAGATCGGAAAACAAGAGCTCGTGAACCAATCACTGCTAAGCTTGTTGCTGACATGCTTCAAACTGCAGGTGCTGATCGTGTTCTTTCTCTTGATTTACATGCACCACAAATTCAAGGCTTCTTTGATATTCCTGTTGATAATTTAATGGGTGCACCTCTTTTAGCAGATTATTTCTTACGTAATAATTTGGAAAAAGATGCAGTAGTTGTTTCACCAGACCACGGTGGTGTAACTCGTGCAAGAAAGTTAGCTGAATTTTTGGGAACTAGTATCGCTATTGTTGATAAACGCCGGCCAAAGGCAAATGTTGCTGAAGTAATGAACATTATTGGTAACGTTAAAGGCAAGCGTGCAATTATTATTGATGATATGATCGATACTGCAGGTACGATTACCCTTGCAGCACAAGCTTTAATTGATGCTGGAGCAACCGAAGTTTATGCTTCTGCTACGCACGCAGTTTTATCTGGTCCAGCTATTAAGAGATTAAATGAATCACCAATCAAGAACTTAGTTTTAACTGATTCAATTAATCAACCAGCTGAAAAGAAACTTGATAAGATGCTTCTTGTTTCAGTTGGTCCACTTATGGGGGATGCAATTAAGCTTATCCAACAACATAAGGCACTTAGCCCATTATTTAATACTCGTTACGAAGAAAAGAACGAAGTTAAATAATTTACTTAAAATAAATATAACTAAAAAAGTGATTGAACTTAAAAAAATGAAGTTCAATCACTTTTATTTTATTAATCCTTTTTACGTGGTCGTCTTAAATACCGTAACTCACCATTTCTCACATACTTTTGAAATTTCTGATACAAGGGATCAAAAATTTGTGGTTCATCGTCTTTAGACAACATCGTCTTTGGAAAGAAGAATCTTTCGTCTCCTTGCAAGGTTCCATTTAAAGCACGAACCAATGGACTTAATTCAGATAATTCAATTAGTGTGCCATCGTCTTGCATAATCTCAATTTGACTGTTGGCATTTTTACCAGTTGGCTTATATGCATCATAAGGTTCATCAAAAGCAGAATTAGTATCAGTATAATATGTAGGATCAAAACCGGCTTGATTGATTAAATCCTTCAATTTAGGTAGAAGATTTTTAGTCTCTTCGTTAATTTTGACACTTGCTAGTGGTTTTCTAAATAAATAGCGTTTACTTAAATCGGAGAGAATCGGGTCACGATCTTGTGTCCACATTGAAAAATTAGTTTCCATGACACCATCATCTAGCTTCAGATAATCATCTAAAGTCCAATTACCTTCTAAGAATTTAGCCAAACTAGGCGTAACGCGTAAGTTACCATTTTTATAGACGTCTTTTGCTCTTTGAAGAAGGTGATGAAGAATTACTTCCATCGAGCGGCCGACGCGGTGGAAGTAGACTTGTTGATACATTTGATAACGTGAGACAATGTAATCTTCAACAGCATGCATCCCATTGTTAGTAAAGCAAATTCCATCCCGGTAAGGTCGAATTACACGTAAGATTCGTGATAAATCAAATTGCCCGTAAGTAACTCCGGTGAAGTAAGCATCTCGTTGCAGATAATCCATGCGGTCGGCGTCTGCTTGACTGGAAATCATTTTAACTACTTGGGCATTGGGATAAGTTTTTGCAATGACGCTGGCAACCAGGTCAGGAAAGTTAGGTGAGACCTGTTTTAAGGCTTGGTTGATTTCTGTATTTGGATCAGTGATGATCTTTTGACCAATTTTTTCGTGGTTAGTATCGAATAAGTGCTCAAAGGTATGCGAATATGGACCGTGACCAATATCGTGAAGAAGGCCAGCACATTCTACTAACAAGCGATTATCATCATCCCAAAGGCCATCGCCAGGTTTTTGTGAAGGATAATTTTTGGCAAAAATATCACAAATTCTGCGTGTTAATTCGTATACTCCCAAATTGTGTTCAAAACGGGTGTGAGTAGCGCCAGCAAAGACATAGCTAATTGGACCGAGTTGCTTAATTCGGTGCATTCTTTGAAATTCTTTTGCTTTTAAGATATCAAAAATAACCTTATCTTCAATGTGAATATAACCATGTACTGGGTCGCGTAAAACGACCTCAGTAGGTAATTTCTTGCTTCTAAATCTAACCATTACAAATTCCTCAAGCTGAATCGTTAATTTTTTAGTAAATATAGATTAAAATATAGTATAACTAAGTAAATTATAGCAAACAAGTGAGTGCGATGACGAAGATAAACATTGATTTAACAAGTAAGATTACGCAAGAAAACGAAAGTGAAACTTTTCATAAAGAAATGCCTGGGCAAATTAAACGGGATGGTGAAATTATTCGAGCATCATACTTGGAAGATGGAGAAATCCCTGTTAAAATGCTGCTGAAGGACGACGAATTAATTATTAAGCGTGGAAGCGGCAATAATTATTCCTTTATGCGTTTTAATGTAGACGAAAAAGAAGAATGTCGCTATGTTGTTGAAGGCAGACAGATGGACTTGACTAGCGTTACCAAACTACTTGAGTTTGAAGAAGATGAAACTTCTTCTAAACTTCATGTTGAATATGACCTCTACAGTGGGCTATACTTAATAGGTAACTATACAGTCACGTTGATTTTTACTTAAACGCCTAGTAAAATAGTAAGGATTGTAAAAGAGAGGACGTACAACTGTGGGATTAGACAAGTTTAAAGACAAAAACCGCGATGAATTATCAATGATCGAAGTTGCTCGTGCAATTTTGGAAGATAATGGTAAGAGAATGGCTTTTGCTGATATCGTTAATGCTATTCAAAAGTACTTAAATAAGAGTGACGAAGAAATTCGTGAACGTTTGCCACAATTTTACACAGATATGAATACTGATGGCGAATTTATCTCAATGGGTGAAAATGTATGGGCACTTCGTTCATGGTTCCCATATGAATCAGTTGACGAAGAAGTTAACCACCCAGAAGATGAAGACGAAGAATCTAACCGTAAGCACCATAAGAAGGTTAATGCATTCCTTGCTTCAGCTACTGGTAGTGACGACATTATCGATTACGATAATGATGATCCAGAAGATGAAGATCTTGATGCAACCGCCGATGATGAAAATGGCGATGATTATGATGAAGATTCAGATTACGATGAAGATAATGATGATACTGATGACAGCTTGCCAGATGGTATCGAAGGTCAATTGTCACAATTAAATGATGATGACGATGAAGATGATGATTAATTGAGACTTGTAAGCTAGAAATTACGCTGTGGGTGTGATTTCTAGCTTTTTTTGTACAACAATATATTTTCTCTCTACCAGTGACAAGGTGGATGAGCCTTGTTAATGTTAAGGACAAAGATTTACATAACAGAGTTTAATATACCCTAGTAGGGAGGACAAAATAGAATAAGGCACTCCTTTATTTGGAGTGCCTTATTTTTATAGAAAAATATGAAAGATAATCAAGATGAAGAAATTCGGCGGATTAATCGCAAGATAGCGCAGTTATATGATTGCAATGCGCAGCAATGAAGTATTAACGCAGGTTTATCGGCACCGCCGGCAAGAATTGGATGATATTTGGGAAGAATATTGGAAAGAAAATAATAGAAAACGTGAAGATTTATTAGAAGAAAGAAGAAGAATACGACATGATTGGGATTAATGATATTGAAAATGGAATTGGTCAAGAATTAGAAGTGCTTAAAGACAGCTTTTAATTGGAAATTTGATAGATAATCTCCAGAACAAAGAAACCATTGACCAAGCTAAAAGAAAATTTATCAAAGACTATCATTCAACTTCACGGCATTTACATAGCGAGATCGCCAAATTAAATTCGTTAATGACAGGAGGTTATGGCACTAGCAGCCAGCGTATTAAGTTAGATGCAGTTCTTTCATACGAACTTGCAGACGCAATTCGCGATCACACAGAAGAAGGCACAACTGCAATTAAACGTGCCTATCAAGCAGGAATTAATAAACAAAATCAAACTTGGGTAGATACGCAAAGAGCTGGGCAACATGTTGGCGTTCATCTTTCTATGAGTGAAATAATCTCGGCTTTAGCAGCAGGTGGTGCCACAGAGGAAAGTATTGCCGACAAATATGTACGGCATTTTGAAGATAAAATTTGCACTTTGCCTAAAACAAATGAAGCCTTTAAAGAAACGCGTAGCACGTTTAAAAAGCGGGCAAGAGGAAAAGTTGAACAAGATTATGAATTAGCTGTTAAGTTTGGAATTAGCTAGGGATGGTAAAAAGTTGATGATTAATTTCCTTGACTTAAAGTTAAAAAGCAGATAATATTTTTCTTGGGCACCCTAAGTGCGTTTAGCTCCCTAACTTGAGGGAGCTTTTTTGTTTTATAAATAAGTTATACTGAAAAAAGGAGAAGCGGGTAAATGACTAAATACATCTTCGTTACTGGTGGTGTTGTATCTTCATTAGGTAAGGGAATCACCGCATCAAGCTTGGGCCGTCTACTTAAGAATCGCGGCTTAAAAGTTACAATGCAAAAGTTTGATCCATACATCAACATCGATCCTGGCACTATGAATCCATATCAACACGGTGAGGTTTATGTTACTGATGATGGTACAGAAGCTGACCTTGATTTAGGTCACTATGAAAGAATCGTGGATGTAAGGACCAGCAAGTACTCAAATGTGACTACTGGTAAGATCTACCAAGAAGTTTTGGAAAAAGAACGTCGCGGTGATTACCATGGTGCAACTGTTCAAGTTATTCCACACATCACTGATATGATCAAGAAGAAGATCATGCGGGCAGCACTTACCACTGATTCAGACGTAATTATTTCTGAAATTGGTGGTACAGTTGGTGACATTGAATCTACTCCATTTATGGAAGCAATCCGTCAAATGCGGCGTGAAGTGGGGGAAGGCAATGTGATGTACATCCACTGTACTTTAGTACCTTATCTTCATGCAGCTCATGAAATGAAGACTAAGCCAACACAACATTCAGTTGCTGAACTTCGCAGCATTGGTATTCAACCAAATATGTTGGTCCTTCGTGCAGAAATGCCAATTGATCAAGAACTTAAAGATAAGATTTCTACTTTTACTGATGTTCCAGTAGAAAGAATCGTTGAATCAATTGATGAACCTTCATTATTTGATGTGCCATTATCATTCCAAAAGCAAGGAATGGATCAAAAGGTTTGTGATTTCTTACATCTTGAAAGTCCACTTCCAAAGGCTGACATGAAGGCTTGGACTAGACTTGATGAACGTGCTAAGAACTTGAAGCACCACACTAAGATCACTTTAGTTGGTAAATATGTTGAACTTGAAGATGCCTACATTTCAGTAACTGATGCTTTGCAACACGCTGGTTACCTTTACGACACCAAGATTGACGTTGATAAAGTTCAAGCAGAAGATGTTACGGAAGATAACATTGCAGAAATCATGAAGGGTTCAGATGGTTTAATTGTTCCTGGTGGTTTTGGTACTCGTGGACTTGAAGGAATGATTACTTCAATTAAGTATGCCCGTGAACACGATATCCCATTCTTAGGAATCTGCCTTGGAATGCAAATGGCAAGTGTTGAATTTGCACGTGATGTTTTGAACTTAGAAGATGCCAATACTGCAGAAGCTGAACCAAACTGCAAGAACAATATTATCGATATTATGGCTGATAAGCGTGATGAAGAAAATATTGGTGGTACTTTACGTTTAGGCCTTTACCCAGCTACGCTTAAGAAGGGTACTAAGACCCGTGCAGCTTACGATGATCAAGATGTTATTCAAGAACGTCACCGTCACCGTTTCGAATTTAACAATAAATATCGTGATGCCTTTGAAAAGGCAGGCATGGTATTCAGTGGTGTTTCACCAGATAATCGTTTGGTTGAAATCATTGAATTACCAGATAAGAAATTCTTCATCGCAGCTCAATATCACCCAGAATTCTTGAGCCGTCCACAACGTGCAGAAGGTTTATTCAAATCCTTTATCGGTGCAGCTAGTGGTTTACCAGCAAAAGAAATTTAATAACTTGAATAATACAAAAGCTTAAAAAAACAAGAGGAGAGAAGTACTCACCTCTTGTTTTTTTGCTTAATATCCTTTAACATTATTTGTGATTATGAAAGTAGAAAAGGATATTTTTCACCAATGAAGCAGATGATTATTCATGGTGGAAAACCCCTGCAGGGCGATGTTTGGATCGGTGGCGCTAAAAATTCCACTGTTGCTTTAATACCAGCTTCAATTCTATCTAGAACAACGGTAACACTAGAAGGTGTTCCACGGATTGCTGATGTAGATAATTTGATGGATTTGTTAGCTGAAATGGACGTAAAATGTGACTTTCGTGAGACAACTTTACGCATTGATCCAACTGACATTAAGATGAGCCCATTACCAGCCGGTAAGATTAAAAGCTTGCGTGCATCTTATTACTTTATGGGAGCTCTTTTAGGCCGATTTGGTAAAGCAGTTGTGGGTTTTCCAGGTGGTGACGATATAGGCCCTCGTCCCATTGATCAACATATTAAGGGCTTTGAAGCTCTAGGCGCCCAAGTTAAAAATAAAAATGACCAAATTATTATAACTGCACCAGAAGAAGGTTTGACCGGGGCAACAATCCATTTAAAGATGCCTTCAGTTGGCGCAACAATGAATATTATTATGGCCAGCGTAACTGCTAAAGGTCAGACGATTATCGAAAATGCTGCTAAGGAACCAGAGATAATTGATTTAGCGACATTTTTGAATAATATGGGTGCAGTTATTCGCGGAGCTGGTACTGATTCTATTAGAATTGAAGGCGTAGAGCAGTTAAAGGCTCAGATCCCACATACAATTATTCCAGATCGAATTGAGGCAGGCACTTATGTTTCTTTGGCAGCTTGCATTGGAAATGGAATTCGCATTCATAATATTATTGAAGAACACCTTGATTCTTATTTAGCTAAAGTGGAAGAAATGGGCGTTGTTATCGATGCAGATGAAGATTCACTTTATGTTTATCCTGCAGGTGAACTTAAGATGGTTCAGGTAAAGACCGATGTTTATCCAGGTTTTGCAACAGATTTACAACAACCAATCACACCACTTTTACTCACTGCTAAGACTGGTGAAGGCGTTGTGATTGATAATATTTATCCTAAACGAATTGGTCATATTTCTCAGCTGCAGAAGATGGGAGCCAATATTAAGGTAGAAGATAATATTATTTTGGCTCATCCGACAGAAAAGCTGCACGGTGCTGAAGTTACAGCTGGTGAAATTCGGGCTGGTGCTTGTCTGATGATTGCCGGATTGATGGCAGATGGGACAACAACAATTGATAAAGCTGGCAATATCTTACGTGGATATGATCGAGTTGAAGAAAAATTGCATCAACTTGGTGCTGATGTGAAGATTGTTGACAATCCTGACGAACCCGGTGTGATGGATGAAACAGAAGATTAAGAGATTAAAAAACACATTCTTGAAAGAGAATGTGCTTTTTTAATGCGAAAATTTACTCCTAAAGTTTGAATCTGTGCTATTATAATTACTAAAAAAATATAACAGATGTTATTTTAAGTAAGTAGAAGGATAGGAGACTGAGTATAATGTCAAAGAATAATCATCTTAATAAAATGCAACGCGCAGCAGAGCATAAACTAAATTTTGAAATTCGTAAGCTAACTATTGGTGCTGTGTCCGTTATGCTTGGTGTTACTTGGATGGGAATTTCCGCTCAGAGTGTTCACGCTGACACTACTAATGAAGAAAAAACTGTTCAAACTGAGACTAAAAAAGATTTAGATGAGCAAAAAGAGACTGAGAAGATAAGTTTACCTGATAGTGTAAAGATAACAAAGCCAGTTAGCTAAACTATTGATACAGATACAAATACAAATCAAGTAAAGACGGAGCAAAAGAATGACGCTGCGGCTAAGCAGGAGGCAGTTTTTGGAAAAGTCACTGAAAAGCAAAATAACGAAAATAATGCTTTAAATGTTAAAACCCCGAAAGCTGTAATTCCGGCAAAGCAATTAAAAGAAAATTCTGAGGAAGATCTTAATAAGATTGTTTTGGATAATGGTAATTTAATAATTACAAAGAGTAGAGATACTTTTAATCCAAGTAAGGATGATGATGATTTTAATATTTCTGTAAATATTAAAAATAATGCAGCTGGAGATAAGTATAAATTTGTAGTTAAAAATGGTGGTTCTAAAGGTGAGATTACCAGCTTGCCAAAAAATTTAGGAACTACTACACTAAAAAATCTTCTAATGAAATTACTTTTGAAGATGACTTTAAGGTTGGCGATTCAGAAACTATTAGTCAGAATATTGCAATTGGCCATTTAAAAGATAGTACATCTATTAATCAAATGGTTGATGGTGGAGAATCGCCAATCACCTTATCCTTATTGAAATCAAGGAGATATGACACTTACTGATAAAACACCTAAAGTGACAACTTTTACTACTTCTGATGGAACCAGAGTAGCCAAAATAGATTATCGTGGCTGTGGTACCCCTCCATCACTTGCTGCTAATACGAATTATCGTGTTGTTATTAGTGGTTCTGATTCAAATTTAGCAAATGATAAGGATAAAATTGGTTATCTTTCATCAGGTATTTCAGCTGATGGTTTGTCAAATACTGTGATTGAACGTGGTGGTCAAAACTCTGATCAAGCCGCTGATTACAACACCAAATGTTGCTAAAGTTGATGCAAAGATGGTAACTAGTGACAGTAAATATATCGTTGAAACAGTAACTTACACGCAGAATCCCGTTACTCCAGTTAAGCCTGAAGTTCCAGCACCTACACCAGAGACGTCACAACCAACTACTCCAGAACCTGTTCATTCAGAGTAAGTTCCAGGTAACGATTATACTGAAGAAAATGTAACGCCTCATGCTAGTGATGTTGATCAAAGTCGCCCTGCTAAAAAGCAGACTATCAAGTCACATCATGAAGTAACTAAAAAGTCTTCAGTTCAAAATAAGTAAAGCAATAATCCAGTTAAAGCTGCTAAATTAGCAAAGAGCAAAAAGGGCACTACCAAAGAAACTTTGCCATAAACTGGCGAAAAGAATAATCGAAATGCTATTTTAGGCTTATTTGCAGGAGTTCTAGGGTTGCTTGGCTTGATGGGTGACCGTAAGAAACATCGTAATTAATGTCTTAACAACTCATAAATATTTATGAGTAAGCAAAAAAGAGATCTCATTTAAAGTGAGATCTCTTTTTGTCATTTAAAACTTACGTATTATTATTAATCAAGCAAGTCGTACTTCAAAGTCATTAAGCCGTGGCCTTCATCCACCATTTGGCCGAGTAATTCAACAGTATTGTTATAAACTGTATCAGCCATTTCTTGGTTAGCGGCAATCAACTTGTCTTGTAATTCTTTACCATTAAGGCCCTTAACTTCCTTATCAGTAGTATGTTGAATCTTGTGGCATTGTGCCAAACTCTTTTGTTCAAAAGCGTCTTCAAGTTCACCATATACGCGGTAATTGGTATCGCCGAGTTGAGCCGTTAACTTGTTTAACCAGAAGATCTTGTTCAAATTAAACTTAGGTGTTGTTCGCCAACTTTCTGGAGTCGTTGTGACATTAGTATAGAATGGAACAAATGTGTTAAAGGTATTTGGTCCAAATGCAAGCCATTGCACACCAGCAATTCCTTCAGGGACATCGTTTCTGATTTGTAAAACGTGAGTTTCAAAGTTTCTGTTAATTCCAACTGGGCGGAAGGTCTTCTTTTGTTCAGGAGTACCTTCATTGCCATATGCATCATAAGGGGTGTCTTGGTAGTGTGAGCTTTCTGCCCATTTTACATCTTCAATTGAGATTAAACGGTTAGCGTGGCAAATGAATGGTTGGTTTTGATCACCAGGGTTACCGCCAAAGTTAGGATCGAAGAAGTTGTGTAAGTACCAAGCACGTGGGTTGTTGTAGTGAGCATCCTTGATAGTTGATGAACCAAAGATGTGACGCATGTTATAGCCTTCGCGGTCAGGATTTAAATGATATTCTTCGATTAAATCCTTTAAATCACTTGAACAAGCAAAGTCAGGATCATCAAATTTGAATTCATCAATGTTTAAACGGTTAGGTGCAACTACATAAGCATCATCAGGGATGCGGCGTGCGATCCAGTGGTGGCCACCGATGGTTTCAAGATACCAAATTGTATCTTTATCAGAAAAGGCCATACCGTTCATTTCATAAGTACCATATTTTTCAAGTAAGTGTCCTACACGCTTTACACCATCAAAAGCTGAGTGAAGGTATGGAAGAGTCAAAGTAACGAAGTCTTCTTCACCAAGACCACCTTCACTTGAATCAAGTAAAGGATCAATTCCTTGGATTCTTGAATTAGTAGTGATAGTTTCAGTTGCGGTCATAGCTACATTTTCAGAGTTAATCCCGGCTGCAGCCCAAATTCCGTTTTCACCAGATACATCAGGTGCACTAGTGTAGCGTAGTGGGGTTTCAGCTAAGTCACTATCATCGATCTTTTGGTGGCTAATTACACTTTCATAGTGATTAGGTTGCTCATCAGGGTTAACAACTTTAAAGCCTTCAGGAATAATAGTTCTACCGCCATCTTCACTACGAGCGATCATGGTTGAACCGTCAATAGTCGCATTTTTACCAACTAAGATAGTTGTACATTCTGTTTGTTTGTTCATTGAGTTCTGTCCTTTCTGTGTCTTTATCTCTATTGTAAGAAAAAGCGAATGAATATAAAAGAAAAGAGTGTGGAAAACCACACTCTTTTTAGGAAAATGTTCATTAATAGATTTTTGCTAAAGAGATGCAATTATAGGAGTAAGAATATTTAATGGATATCACCTTCTTTTTTGAGAATCAAATTAAGGATAGTTGCGCTTAAGCTGGCAACTACGATGCCGTTGCTTAAGAACAATTGAACTGTCTGTGGTAAGGTTTGGAAAATCTGTGGATATACTGTGACGCCTAATCCAAGACCGATTGAAAGAGCGATTATTAAGAGATTACGACTATCATCCAAATTAACATGAACTAACATTTTAATTCCTTGAACGGCAATCATAGTGAACATGACCAGCATTGCACCACCTAGAACTGGGGTCGGGATGATGGTAACTAAAGCACCAATTTTAGGCAAAAGTCCCATTGCCATCAACATCCCAGCAGCCCAGAAAATTGGCCGTTTTGTTTTAATGCCGGATAATTGCAATAAGCCAACATTTTGTGAAAAAGTAGTGTAGGGGAAAGTGTTGAAAATGCCACCGAAAATTTGAGCAATTCCTTCAGCGCGATAACCGCGTTTTAAATCATCTTCAGAGATATCTTTTTTAAGCAAATCACCAATGGCAAAGAAAACACCGGTTGATTCAACCATTGAGACCAGCGCGATGATTATCATGGTAATGCAAGATGACCATTCAAATTCAGGAACACCGAAGTAGAAGAATTGTGGTAAGTGAAACCATGAAGCTTGACTAACAGGGGTAAGTGAAACCATACCCATGGCGGCTGCCAAGAGACTACCAAGAATCAAACCAATTAAGACGGCAATTGATTTGAGGAAACCTTTGGCTAAAATTTCGATTAAGAGAATAATTAAAATTGTGACAAAGGCAGTAATTAAGTTTTTAGCATCACCAAAATCTTTAGCGCCAGCATTGCCGCCACCCATATTTTGGACAGCAACGGGAATTAAAGTTAAACCAATGACGGTAATTAAGGTTCCCGTTACAACTGGTGGGAAGAGCTTTTTGACTTTAGAAAACCAGCCGGCAATCAGGAAAACAAAAATCCCTGAGGCGATGATTGCCCCATACATGGTATTAATGGTGAATTTTCGTCCAATCATTTCAAGTGGCGCAACTGCTTGAATCGCACAACCGAGAACAACAGGTAGGCCAATGCCAAAGTATTTGTTTCTGAATAATTGAATTAGGGTTGCAAAACCACACATGAAAATGTCGATTGAAACTAAGTAAGTCATATGGGCTGCGTTAAATTTTAAGGCTGTCCCAATTAAAAGTGGAACGGCAATGGCTCCGGAGTACATTGCTAAAAGGTGTTGTAAACCTAAAACAGCGGCTTTCTTATGGTTGACGTCTTTGTTCATTATTCTTCTCCTGCAAAGTGAACCTGTCCATTTTCAAAACTGTCGATGTTAGCTAAGGCTTCAAAGTGATAGCCGTGTTCTTTAACCCAACTACTTCCACCTTGGAAAGTTTTAGCGACAACGGCACCAACACCAACGATATTGCATCCAGCTTGCTTAGCAATATTAACCATGCCTTTGACAGCTTCACCGTGGGCAACAAAATCATCGATGATCAACAAGTTTTCATCCTTGTGTAAGAATCTTTCTTCAACGCAAATTTTGTTGTTAACCTTTTTGGTGTAAGAAAAGACATCAGCCCAGTAAACGGCATCGTTAAGCGTTGAGGGCTTCTTTTTTCTGGCAAAAACCATTGGTACTCCAAGTACATATGCAGTCATGATGCTGGGGGCAATCCCTGAAGCTTCACAGGTTAAAACTTTGTCGATCTTTTTTTTTGCAAAAAGACGTTTGAATTCTTCACCACATGCCATCATGAGCTGTGGATCAACTTGGTGATTCAAAAATGAATTAATTTTAAGTACATCACCATCTAAAACTTCACCATCTTTTTTGATTCGATCCTCTAGTAACTTCAATTTTTCCTCCCTAAGTGAAAACAAAAAGACCCCTTCTACCCAAAATTAGGTAAAAGAAGTCTATGAAAAATCGTTCTTAAACTCTTAATTACCTATAGTCCATTATTTGTGGTAATGGGTAGAAACTGTCGACCATATTACGACGTTATATAGATTTATTAACTTGTTGTTTGTATTCTAGCAGAGATATTTGCCGAACACAAGTTATTTTTGCAAGTGAAATGTTCGATTATTTTAGTTGACTGCGTCTTTTTACTATAAAAAAGTTATCAGAAGGTTTAATTGACGAATTTTGTGTTTAGTGAGCTCAAAGCTTAAAATATGTGAATCTGCCGCAGAGATAAAGAAAAATAGCAAGAATAAGAATGTTTTGTGAATATGATAGTGCTATAGAATTATCGGGAACGAATTTCAGAATTGAAATGCAAGTGATGGCAATTATTCCCCAGAAAATACTACTGATAAGAGTGAGCTTCTTTTGTTCTTCACGCAGTAAAACTTTTTTGCTTTTTTGAATAATAAAAAAGTTTAATTGCATTGAGAAGTAATAGCAGAATTGGTAGCTGATAATGGCTAATAAGATAAAAACGATTGCCCAACTGATATGGTATTAACTAAACAACCTAGTCCACTAGCTCAGCAAATTACAGTAATTATGATTCCGATTAGTTCAGTAAAACTACTAAAGAAGGAGATAAGCAAGAAAAAGGCAGAAATTCCCAAGAAGAATAAGCTGCTGGCTAAACTTTCTAAGTGAGACGCTTTAGTACCGGTAAGAAAATATTCATTCATTTGCTCATCAGTTAGCTGAGGATATTGCTTATCTTCATTTTTGCTTTTTGATATCGCATTTGTATCAAAAGAAGGCGTCCCATTTTTTGACCTAATCTCATAATTGATCGTCCTTTCTGTTTTTTGGAACATCTTTAATTTACAGAATCACTCGGTAGCAAACAAGAACTTTTTGCTTGCATCGCCCGTAACTAGCGGTTGCAACTGGCAGTTGCCATATTTAAAACCGAGCGATTTTAGGTAGTTTCACATTTTTCAATTGACCTTTTTAATTTTTCCTAGTAGAGTATTTTAAAAATGTGTCAGTTAAAAAGGAGGATTAAGGTGGCTAAAAAGAACTTAAGTGACTTTGATAAAATTATTGTTCTTGATTTTGGTAGTCAATATAATCAATTAATTACACGCCGCATTCGTGACTTTGGCATTTATTCCGAACTTTTACCTCACGATCTTTCAATTGCAAAGATCAAGGAAATGCAACCTAAAGGAATTATCTTTTCTGGTGGTCCCAACAGTGTTTACGATGAAGGTGCACTTAAAGTAGATCCCGAAATCTTTAAATTGGGTATTCCGATTTTAGGTATTTGTTATGGAATGCAGCTGATGTCTTATGACTTAGGTGGTAAGGTTGAACAAGCTGAAAATAAGGAATATGGTCGGGCTGATATTGAAGTAACAGATCAAAACGCTGTTTTGTTTAATGGATTACCTGAAAAGCAATACGTTTGGATGAGTCACGGAGATTTAGTTACTAAAGCTCCTAGCGGCTTTAAAGTAACTGCTTCAAGCAAGAATTGTCCGATTTCTGCGATTGCCAACGATGAAAAGAAGTTTTACGGGATTCAATTCCATGCCGAAGTTCGTAATTCTCAATATGGTTTGGACATTTTGAAGAACTTTGCTTTTAAAGTCTGTGGCGCTGAAGCTAATTGGACTATGGATGACTTCATTGACATGAAGGTTTATGATATTCGTAAAGAAGTCGGCGATAAGAAAGTCATTCTTGGCCTTTCCGGTGGTGTAGATTCTAGCGTTACTGCTACTCTTTTACACAAAGCAATCGGCGATCAATTAACTGCGATTTTTGTTGATCACGGAATGCTACGTAAAGACGAAGGCGATCAAGTAATGCAAGCCTTGAACAAGGATCTTGGTGTTAACATCATTCGCGTTAATGCCCAAAAGAGATTCTTGGATAAACTTAAGGGCGTAACTGATCCTGAACAAAAACGTAAGATCATCGGTAAAGAATTCATCGAAGTCTTCAATGAAGAAGCTAAGAAGTTGAAGAATGTGGACTTCTTGGCTCAAGGTACGCTTTATACTGATGTCATTGAATCAGGTACTAACACTGCCCAAACTATCAAGTCCCACCACAATGTTGGTGGCCTTCCTAAGGACATGCACTTTAAGCTGATTGAACCACTACGTAAATTGTTCAAGGATGAAGTACGTGAACTTGGTGAAAAATTAGGCATTCCACATGATTTAGTATGGCGTCAGCCATTCCCAGGACCAGGTCTTGGTATTCGTGTTCTAGGCGAAGTTACTGAAGACAAGCTCAAGATCGTGCGTGAATCTGATGCGATTTTGCGTGACGAAATCAAGAAGGCAGGATTGCAAGAAAAGATTTGGCAATACTTCACCGTTTTACCAGGGATTCGCTCAGTTGGTGTTATGGGTGATGGTCGTACTTACGACTATACCATTGGTATTCGGGCCGTTACTTCAATTGATGGGATGACGGCTGATTTTGCCCAAATTCCATGGGAAGTACTTGGTCATATTTCAGATAGAATCGTCAACGAAGTGGATAACGTTAACCGCGTAGTCTACGATGTGACGAGTAAGCCACCTTCAACGATTGAATGGGAATAAAGTATGCTTTAATTAGGTAAAGAAAAAAGACACCCGAAGGTCTTCGTACAGCCCGCTTTAAAAGCAGCGGCAAATGATTAATATATTGTACTAAAAAGCACTCAATATAACCCTACCAAAGTTATGAAATTGAGCGGCTTTTTTATTTATTGTGGTGGTCGATATAGGTTAACAGTGCCAACAAAATATTGAACTGTCAATTTGGATATTTTAAAATTAACTTGATCTTTTTAGTTATTTTGGAGGAAAAGATTAAGAAAAAAATATCCCTATTTTTTGCAGT
>JAHLFT010000086.1 GCA_018883635.1 Candidatus Lactobacillus pullistercoris | reverse complement strand
GCATGACAGGAGCCTATAATGTACAAAACCATTCAAACAAGATCATAAGTTTATAACTCTTATGAGGTAGTAGTCTTGCTGAAAAGTCAGCATGCGTACAGGCATCACGCCTGAAGCATAAGTCCTATTACTTACCACGATTCATATTGTACTAACCTAAAACCAAAATATCAAGCTTATTGACCAGAATTATGCACTTTGTAATATTATTCTTAATCATTAAAATTAATGAAATAAAAGTCAAATATTAGTAAAAACCTATATAAAACAAAGAAAGACGGGAACATCCCGTCTTTCTTCCTTTTCTTATGTCTCCCACAATTTTACAAGCTCTTAACAATAAAAGTTTTTTCTGTAACATTACTCTTTTTTCATTTTGTTAATTATTCGCCATAATTGTGTCCAAATATCTTCACTAATATAGATACTAATTCTTATCTGCCGCAGAATCATCAAAGATGTCACTAACAGTACGTTCAACATATGCAGCAGATTGAGCAGCGTGATAGAGACCCACCCCTTCTTTTTCAAAGACATTAGCACTAGCAATCTTAGTCATTGCACTTCTAACTTCGGCTTCTTCCATGTCAGGCTTAGCAGTCATAATTGTCAATGAGTTCTTTTTATTATTGGTGTCAAGAAAAGTTAATCTTAAAGTCTTAGTAGTTTTAGTGTTTTTTGCCATTTTTATTTTTCTCCTTATTATTTTCCCAAGTACTCTATTATTCGCTTCTTATCTTTAATTAGTTATTCTTACTTGTAACGACTTCCTTAGTAATCGCAACTGTAGTACCCAATTTATCGCCTTGTAAGTCCGCAATTGCCTCACCTACTTGAAGTAATTGTTCACCCGTTGCACTATTCACAACGTGACCATAAACGCGCTTCTTACCCTTTTCACCATATTTTTCATCATTCATAAATGCGTATTGAACTGACTTGTTTAAAAATTCAAATTTCATAATTATTTTTCCTTTCATATATAAATATAATTATTTAGTGGTTGGTATAGAACTTATTTGTAATCAATCTTGCGCGCTCGACATCTTACACTATTAATAACCATTTAAACTTAAAATTTGTAACACCTTTTTTTATTTTTTTAATTCAGAAAAGATATAATAGAAGAAAATATAAGTAGAACAGAAGGAATAATCATGAAAAAATCTATTTTATGGGGGATTATCGCCATTGTCTTCATTGTCGGTGGTGGCGGCATCTTTCTCAATGAACAACATCAGCACTCGACTTTCCAGCCAGCTGAGCAAACTAGCTCCAAAAAAGTAAGCAGGAAGTCATCTTCACTCACTTCCTCTAGCGCTATCAGTTCAAGTGCTGCATCTTCATCAAGTAAAGCTGCTAGTTCTACTTCTGCCGCTGATTCTAGCTCTAGCTCCAAAGACATCAATAATACTGGTAACGCTGGTAAGCAAGGTGCCGGTAAGATGGGTGACCACACCGTTAACGGCAAGGAAGTTGATCAAGAGACTATCGAAAACGTCAAAAAGAAATTAAAGTCTCTAGGCTACAATCCCGCTTCCTGGAGTCCGCAAGACATCATTAATCTTTACCGCTACGCTTCTAATCAAGGCCACGATACACCAGACAAAATTACCAAAGATGACGTTAATGGCTATTTGAAGTAAGCTAGCTGTTGCCTTTATCGCTAAAACTCGGTAAAATTAGTATTGATTTTCCGATTTTTATAAAAAGGAGTGCCCTAAATTGACTGAAGAAGAAAAGAACACCAATCAAAAGGCCGAAGACCAAGACGAAAAGGATGAAGAAAATCCTGACTTGGAAGTAGTTATGCCAGAAGCAAACCGTGTAACTATGGAACCTGAACAATTTAAGGAACAACCAGATTACTTAAAGGTTTTTGCTAACTTCTACATTGCTCAGTTCGACCAAGATGATTTGGAAATTATCAACTTATATGATAAGAACCACAACATGGTTGACATCAACAAGTATTTACTTAACAATATCCACTTCCCACGTAAGACCTTGATCAAACATGTCCTTGAATATCATGATTACAACTTCAAGGCAATTCTTGATGAAATTACTAAGGAAGAAGACATTGATCCAGAAAACATGAAGACTTATGACGATTGGAATAATTGGTATGAAGATCGTCGCGGCAGAATTCCTGGTTCTTTATCATAATTGCAAGCAAAAAAGCGGTCCGTTTGGACCGCTTTTTTATTTTGGTTAATCTAACCCGCATTACTTATAAATTCGATCAAGATCTTCGGGCAGGATTTTGGGATATGTTTTCTTCACAAAATCTTTAATCTCCACATTTTAAATTTTCATTTCACGCAAATTTTCAATTGCATTTTTAGCTGAATCAATATTTGCATCATACCGTTAAGTTTTGACTGATAATATCGACTACGCAAGCCAAGATTATGTTCATCCCTCACCTGCATCTCGATATCATATCTTCGCCTCTTACTATCGTATGCCCATAAATCAAAGCGGACATTCTTTCCTAAATAGTGCGCATTAACTTCTTTTTGTGCGTGAACTTTTCCTTTCTATTTTTTTGCATAAGAATTAAAACATCCATAACTTAAATACGTAAAAAATTCAGTTTTTCACGAAAATTTATTACCTAACTTTTTTCTGCTCTTCAAATCTTAATAATTTAAGGGTTGATTCCTACACTCAAATGGACGAAAATAGATATGTTTTGAAGAATGTCTCCTGGCATTCTTTTTTTCATAATACGATCACTATTTTCGTAAGGAAGTACTAATATGACTAAGAATATTAAAGAACGTACAACAGCGGCCGGTCTTCTGATCGCTATTGGTATCGTGTACGGTGATATCGGTACCAGTCCACTCTACGTTATGAAATCTATCGTTGCCGGTAACGGCGGAATCGCAAATGTTAACCGCGATTTCATCATCGGTTCAATTTCACTAGTTTTATGGACTGTTACTCTTCTCACCACACTGCAAACCGTGATCATTGCCTTAAAAGCAACCAACCACGGCGAAGGTGGTATCTTTGCCCTATATGCTTTAATTAGAAAGCGCGCGAAATGGCTTGTATTACCCGCTCTGATTGGTGGGGCGGCTATCCTTGCTGATGGTACATTAACACCTGCTGTTACGGTTACAACCGCGATTGAGGGGCTTAAAGGCATGGAATTTGGTGCCGGCAACATCCCCGTTAATACGCAATCAACTGTTATTGCGATTACCGTCATTATTTTATTCCTGCTTTTCATGATTCAAAGAATGGGAACCAGTATCATCGGTAAAGCCTTTGGCCCGATCATGTTTATTTGGTTCACCTTCCTAGGAGTTGTCGGTGCAATCAACATGATGGGAGATCTTTCAATCCTGAAAGCAATCAACCCAGTTTACGCAATTGAATTGCTGGTTAGTCCATATAACAAAGCCGGGATTTTCATCTTAGGATCAATCTTCTTGGCAACCACTGGTGCCGAAGCTCTATACTCAGATGTTGGTCACGTCGGCAAAGGTAACATTATTGGTTCATGGCCATATGTTTTTGTTTGCCTTGCTCTTAATTACTTTGGTCAAGGGGTTTGGATTTTACAAAACCCTAACTACCAAGCTGGTAATGGTGATTTCAATCCTTTCTTTGAAATTATTCCTTCCAATATTCGTTTGGCAGCCATTGTTTTAGCTACCATCGCCGCAGTTATTGCTTCACAGGCTTTAATCACCGGTTCCTTTACTTTAGTAGCTGAAGCCAGTGGTTTGAAATTCCTGCCGAGAATGAATATTATTTATCCATCTAACCAAAAAGGTCAGATCTATATTCCTTCAGTTAACAAGATGATCTGTATCGCTACCATCGCTCTAGTTTTATATTTCCAAACTTCAGCTCACATGGAAGCAGCCTATGGTCTTTCCATTACAATCTCCATGCTGATGACAACGATCATGCTCTTTGAATGGTTGAGAATGAAAGCCAAAAATATTCACCAAGGATTCTGGGATTGGATTTTCTTAATCTTCTTCGGCTTTTTAAACATTATGTTCATGGCCTCAAGTTTGAGTAAATTCACTCACGGTGGTTACGTTTCATTATTAATCACTGGTTTTATCCTCGCCATCATGTATGTTTGGTTCTACGGTAATAAGATCCGTGATAAGCGTGAATCAAGAAATGCTTACGTTCGGTTAGACGAATACACTGACATGCTTACTAACTTGAGTCACGATGAAGATTACCCAACATATGCAACTAATGTTGTTTACATGGCTAAAGTTAAGTACAACAAGTTTATTAAACGTGAAATCTTGTACTCAATTTTAGATAAGCGGCCAAAACGTGCGAAAGCATATTGGTTTGTTACTGTTAACGTTACTAACGAGCCATTTACTGCTGAATACGCCGTTAACACATATGGAACTAAGAATGTGATCAACGTCCAGCTATTCTTAGGATTTAAGAAACAAACTAGTGTGAATGTCTACTTACGGCAAATTGTGCATGACTTGATCGCTGATGGTACGATCGAACCACAGCCACAAAATTACACAACTACTCCAGGTCGAGACGTTGGTGACTTCTCATTCGTTATCGTAAATGATGTAATCTCACCACAAACACAATTAACAGGTTGGGAAAAATGGATGGTGGAAGCTCGGGTATGGCTTCAAAACTTGTCCTCTAACCCTGCTTCTTGGTTTGGCTTAGAATACGCCGATACTGTTGTTGAACGCGTGCCATTGATCTTAGGACGGCCAAATCCGTCATATATTAAACGAGTGGCACCTAAAGATTATTCAAATTTAAAGTAAAATAAAAAAGCAACCGCGAGGTTGCTTTTTTTGTTTGGCTAAACTTCTTTCATGATCTTCTCTATTTCTTCTTTTGAAAAGCTATCACCATAATCTTCTTCTAGATATTGCTTAATTGTGGCTTCTGGTACTTGAAGAAAGCGATATCTACTTAGCGTCTTTTTCATGCATTTTATTTCTTCTTGCTTAGCTTCTGCCTTCGTCATTTTTATCAATTCTTCAGTGTTCATCGCAAGCTTGCTCCATTCCTTAGTCTTTCGATATATCTGCATCGTATCTTTTATTCTTGTAATAAACTGACCATTCGACGTCTTTTCACCGTTCATCAGCTTCAAAAAATCTTCTAAACCTGGATTAATTTTCCCAGTCTTAGCTTTACTATTAAGATAAATTATTTGTGAACCATCATCACGTTTTATCTCCGGATTTTGACGGCACAAATATAAAAAATCATATTCCTTATATCCCCGATCTTTTGGATCAAACGGCAATAAAAATATCACATAAGCTGGCGGCAAGCGCGGATAATCTTCGCCCTTGAGTAAATAGTCCTCCATCAACTTATAAAGATAATAACGCTCTCGACTATCTAATCCCTTTTTGTCAGATACCTGCATTTCAATATCATACAGCCGTCCTTTTTTATCCTTTACCCAAATATCGAGAATTGATACCTTTTCCACACCATCCACCGATATTCGCTCCTGCGGATGAACCTCGATTTCATCAATATCTAACTTGGGCAAGATCTCATGAAGCAGATTTCGACAATTCACCGGATCTTTCATCACATTTTGAAACATTTGATCATCCGTAATGCCCAATAAATCACTAATCTTTGGCTTTTTAGCCATAAAAATCCTCCTTAATTATTTTTGAAGCGGTTACCCCCTCTCTTATTAAGTACGAAAAAAAGCAGGAATTTTTGTCATTCCTGCTAAAAAATATCTTTTTAATTTTCATCTACCAAATTGTCACACGCTTATCTGGATCGAGCCACATACCGTCGCCCTCTTTAACATCAAATGCCTTATAAAATTCTTCTTGGCATTGTGATTGAACATTAGCACGTTCAGGACCCGGAGCGTGAACATCAATTGATACCTGTGTTTTAATTGACGCCTCAAGTTGCTTATTAGCCCAAACACGAGCAAAGTTTTCGAACAATTCCTTCATATCGTCGCCTTCAGACTTAGCTGCTTCAACCGCAGCCGTTAAGCCTCCTTGATCAGCAATGTTTTCACTCACAATTTGCTTACCATTTAATTTAACTGGACCATATTGAATACCATCAAATAAATCGATTTCTGCTTGTGTCCGCTTCTTAAATTCAGCGTAATCTTCATCGGTCCACCAATTTACCATATTACCGAATTCGTCAAACTGCGCACCATTATTATCAAAAGCGTGAGAAACTTCATGGGCAATTACAGTTCCGATACCACCAAAGTTTTGGGCACGTGTTTGCTTAATATCATAAAATGGTGCTTGTAAAATTGCAGCTGGGAAGGTCAAATCGTTTCTCTGCGGATCATAACATGCATTTACTAAATTACCTGCCATCAGCCATACTGTGCGATCAACTGGCTTATGTAATTTTTCAAACATGTATTTTTCCCGCTGAAGACGAGCAGCACGTTCATTTGAATACAAACTGCCACCTTCGCTTGCTGGAATTACCTTTAGTCGATCATAAATTTCTTCGATCTTGTCAGGATAACCCACTTTCAAGATCAAAGCCCGCAACTTTACAATTGCCTTCTTCTTCGTTGCTTCAGAAAGCCAAGTATTGTCATTAATGCGTTTTTCATAAACATCAAGCATGCGGTGAATCATGTCCAAAACATCTTTTTTAGCATCTTCACCAAAATACTTCCGGCCATAGTAAACACCGACTACTTCGCTAAATGTACTGTCGACTAAATTATATGCCTGCTTTTCACCCATAGATAATTCAGGCTGACCAGAAAGTGCTTGCTTAAAAGGAAATGCAGCTTCACGGAAATCTTGTGAAAGTAAACTAGCATTATTATTGATAAAGTTAACAATCATCCAAGCCTTAATCTCTTCGAAGTTGTCCTTATTAATCAAATCATCAAAGTGATCAAGAAAACGTGGCTCAGTTATAATTACTCGCTCTGGAACTTCATCTAGCTTTTCTTTTAAGAAGTAATCCATCTTAAATGCTGTAATCTTATTTTCAAAATCAGTCACTGACATTGGATTATAGGTAGCAGGATAATCTGCCCATTCCTCAGTGGATTTGACTACTTTAGCAATTTTGGCATCGTATTTAATTGCCAAATCCGCATATTTCTCAGCCTGATCCTTATCCACGCCAGCCATTGTAAGAAGTTTAACTGATTGCTTTTTCAAAGTATCAAGCAATTGACTTGCGGAATCAGTCTGATAAGTTGTCGTATCTGGTAGGAAAGTTCCTGGACCTGCAAAATGAAGCGCATTAACTTTAGTATTCTTCATATCCGCATCAACATAAAAGCCGAATGGAACGCCCGCAATTTTATCAATATCAGCTGCTTTAAGTACCCAATCATCAAAATCACGGATATTTTCTAAAGTTGCCAAATCAGCCTTAATTGGCTCTGCGCCTTCACGATTACGCTTATTAAAATCACGCGCAATTTTGTAAAGTTCCACCGCTTTGTCAAAATTGGGAACATTTGGCATCTCTTTTTTGCCATCTGCAAAATCCGCAAAGTCCTTCATCAAATTCTTTTCAATCGTTAAATCAATCTTATCAAAAGATGCAATTCGTGAACGATCTGAAGGAATCTTTGCTTTTTCAAGCCATTCAGAATTGACTGCTAAATATAAATTATCTTGCGGACGCGTGCCAACTTTAGCTTCTAAAATATTGCCACTGCCACCGCGAACTGCCATTTCTTTATTCATCAAGGAATTTCCTCCCTTATTCAAAAATTAAATATACTTAATTATATCATTTTATTCTAATTTTAGCTTTGAAGATACCTACTTATACAAAGTTAATTTCTGATGTAACTTAAGATAAAGAGGAATCATAACGACAATCATCAGCGCAATTAAAATCGAAGCTACCCAGAAAAATGGAATATAACCCGCTTTATCAATTACAAGACCACCAAACAAGGGCCCAAATGCCCGTCCAATACCGGAAGCAACCATCGTGGCACCTTGATACTTACCTTTACTGGTACTTGGCGAAAGATCATTAACAAAAGCCGGAATAGCTGGAAAGGCTGTTGCTTCACCTAAAGTTAAAATGATCATCGATAAAGCGAAGTGCGTGAAATCTTTGGCAAAAACTAAAGTAATAAATGAGATTGCAAACATAAAAATACCAAAGATGATTTGATGAAATAGTGTTTTAAACATCCGCGGAAAGCGCGCCAAAATTCCTTGCATGATAACAATGATACTGGCGTTGAGCGTCCAGAGTAAGCTGTACATATGAAATGGAATGCCGAGTGAAACCATATAGACTGATAAGTTGGATTCCCAGTTCATGTACATCAGCCAAGTAACAGCCAAAGTGGTAAAAAAGGCCATGGTCAAAATAAAGTTACGTTTCGGCATTGGAATAATCTTCTGGTTATTGCCACTTTGCTTGTTTTCAACTCGTTCTTGGTGGAATTTAATAATTGGCCGATAATTAAAGACAGCGTTGACAAAGGCAATCACGAATAAAAGTGCTGCAATCACAAATAAAAGCGTAACGGAATAATCATATAAATAGCCGACGATTAACGTTCCCGTAACCACACCTAAATTTTGAGAGAAATACAAAACATTAAAAACGTAGCGACCCGGATAACGCTTTAAACTAGTTGCAAGTGAGTTAATAAGAGTACCATTCCAACCACCTAGAAAGCCGGTAATTGTCAACCAAATCCAGTATTCAGGCCAGCCGTGAAAAGCAGCCATCAAAAATAAAACAAGAGCATCTAATCCTACACCCCAAAGAATCAAAGGATATGGATTATGCCGGTCGTAGTAGTGGCCTGCAAGAATGGAACCCAAAATAGTGCCCACACAATTGCAGAACAACACAACCCCAATAATTGAAAGACTAATATGTAGCTCTTTATTCAAATAAACTGACGTCAAGGGCCAAATAAAACTTGCTCCGATCCAAGTTGCAAGCTGACCTACAATTAACCAAATTAATTTGATTTCATCTTGCGAATTTTGCCCATGTTTTAATTTCATATAATGCTCCTTTCCTTACTTAATCAAATTACTAACCACTAGCATATCAATAAATATATAAAAAAAGCAATGATGGCTTTTTGAGCACATTATTGCTTTTATTCATTTTTATTATTTTAAAATTAATACAAATACTTCTTGCAAGCCTCTTCTGGAGACATCCCATTCCGAATTTTAAGTGCTACCTCAATCGAAACGTCGGCAATGATTGATTGCGGATCGATCACGTGATAAGGATGATCAGGTGCTTTTTCTTGAGCTAAAGATAATTCAGTACAGCCCAATAAAATGACATTACAATCATACTTATCATGCATTGTCTTCAAAATTTTGTGATACAAATCATGATCAACTATACCTTTTTCTTTAATATCAGAATAGATTAATTCATTAACCATTGGCTGAATTTCTGGTCCACCTAATTCAACTTTGCGGCCAACCTTGTGAATTTCATCGGCATAGAGATGATCATAAATTGAACCTTCAGTTGCAATGAGGCCAATCTTCTTTTCATCAGGGTACTTTTCGACAAAATTATGAACAGCAATCCGCATCATATGCAAGAAGGGCTTATCAGTCAAAGCTGCCAAATCATCATAAAAATAATGGGCAGTGTTACATGGCATGACGAAGAAATCCGTTCCTAATTTATCTTGTCCTTCAACGTCATCCTTTAAATCATGGAAAAAGTTAGGTTGACTATGATCTTTAATATAGGCAGTCCGATCAGGAACTTGCGCATCATTCACCAAAATATAATTCAGATAATCTTGATCTTTACTAATTTTTACTCGGTGATTGATTAACCGCACATAACTTTCGGTAGCAATCGTTCCCATACCGCCAATAATACTAAAAAAGTGTTTCATAAATCTCACTCTTATTTTCTAAAGTGTTCGTTTTGCCCTTCTAATTCATCAATTACCTTTTGAGCAACAACAATATCAGATGGGTATGGTGTATTAACACCGCGGATCTTTTGGAATGCATCTGCACCCTTGCCACAGATCAAAACAACATCATCTTTACCCGCCATTTTAATGGCATCGTGAATTGCCTTTTCCCGGTCAAGTTCAATTGTGACATCACAGCGTGAATGATCGATTCCAGAATCAATTTCTTCTGCAATTGATTTTGGATCTTCAAAGCCTGGATCATCAGTAGTCAAAAAGGCTTTGTCTGCATATGCAGTTAAACTTTCACTAAAGCCAGGACGGCGAGAAACACCCTTGTCGCCAGGTGCACCAACAACAACGATAATCTTCGGATCATCAAATTCACTACGCATAAAACTCATTAACGCCATCATTGAAGCTTTATTATGAGCGTAGTCAACAACTACCATTCCGTGTTCCTTGGTCATTTCTGTTTGCATTCTACCAGGAATTGTTACATGACGAATTCCCTTAGCAGCAAGATCATAATTCATTCCAGCAATACCAGCACCAATAATCGCAGCTGTTCCATTAGATTCATTGAAGTCACCAATCATTTGCAAAGTATAATCACCATTAATTGGTAATGCTTTGGCCTTATCACTAGCGCAGAACAACTTAAAGCTCGTTTCGCGCATATCAGTTTCAATTGATGCATATCTAAAGTCAATTGGAACCTTTAATTTTGGATTCTCAAAGTTTTCACTGGCAAAAAGATAAATGCTATCAGGATTAGTAGTTGTAGTAGCTGCTGCATAAACTTCATCAAAATGATCAGTTTCAGCGTTAATAATACATTTCCGTGAATTAACTAGTAATTGCAACTTGCAGTGTAAGTAATCTGCAAAGTTAGGGTGTTCGTTTGGTCCAATATGATCTGGCGTAATGTTTAAGAAAAAGCCTAAGTCATAAGTTAAACCAAAGACCCGATTTTTCTTATATGCTTGGCTTGAAACTTCCATGACCAAGTGAGTCATCCCGTTATCAACAGCGCGGCGCATATCACGGAATAGATCCAAACTTTCTGGTGTAGTTAAGCTAGATTTAAAACTATCTTCAGGTTTACGACCGACAATATCATTAACACTAGAAATTAAAGCGGTGCGTCCACCATTCATTTGATCGAGCATCCCTTTTAAAAAGTATGCCGATGTCGTCTTACCCTTTGTTCCAGTGAAGGCTACCACGAATAAATCGTCTTGTGGAAAGCGGAAAAATGCAGCTGACAAGAGTGCCATGGCTTTTGATACATCCCGCACAATTAAGGCATGCATGCCTTTACCTTCTGGATAAGGTTGCTCAGCTACATAACAATTAGCCCCGTTGTCTTTAGCCATTGATAAATAGGTTGGTCTAAAGCCTGCTCCTTTACAAAAGAATAAGGTATTAGTTTGAATATCGCGAGAATCATATGATACATAGTCCATTTTCGTTGCGACTGTATCTTGAACCGCGCTTGATTTTAAAAGGTGATGTTCCTTTAAAATCAAAATACAAGTGTTTAGAGAAATACTCATTGCTATATCTCCTCGAATAGATATTACTGTCTCAGACAAAATTATAACACAGCTAGCGATTAGTTTTCGCCTTGTCTGGATCTAACGGTAAACGAATAATAAAACTCGTCCAGGAATCGTCTGATTCACAGCGAATAGTTCCATGGTGCAGGTCAACAACACCTTTGGTAATAGATAATCCCAGTCCAGTTCCACCGGTTTTGACATTTCTTGAACCTTCAACACGGTAAAAGCGTTCAAAAATTTTCTTTAATGAATCTTTCGGAATCTTGGCACCATTATTTTCAATCCGCAATTCGACTTCTTGTTTATTAACCAAATTGGTAATTAACTTAATTTCTGTTGCTCCGGTGCCATATTTAAAGGCGTTGTTAATTAAATTGTTATAAACTCTTACTAATTTTTCTGGATCAGCTTTAATTGTTAAATCCCGTGGACGAGATTCAATCGTAAATTTAATTCCCTTTTTTTCAGCTTCTAATTCAAACCCCGCTTCAACTTGTTCGAGCATTGAATAAATATGAAGGGGCGCTAAATTTAGCTTGGTACTGCTGGATTTTAATGTAGTATATTCCAGTAAATCATTGGCTAAAGACTTCATTTGTTCGGCCTTGGTATAAGCAATATTGATATATTTTGCTTGATCGCCTGGAGCAACATTACCCGTTTTTAAAAGGCCTAAATAGCCAATAATTGATGTTAACGGTGTTCGAATATCATGAGAAACGTTAGTAATCAATTCATCTTTTGATTTTTCGATTTCTTTTTCCTCATTAATCGAATTCACAGTACTATCAACTAATGAATTAATTGAATCAATCACTCTTTGTAAATCAGTTCTCACTGCAAAAGAAATGCGATGATTAAAATGACCATCTGCAATATAATGCAGTTCAGAAATAACGTGTCTTAATTGCATCTGGTGATAGCGACGAATAAGCCGCCAATACAAAACGATTAGATCTCCCACTCCCATTGTAATAATAAAAAGCCGTTGCCAGGACCACAAATGATAATCACCGGTAAAAGTAATTTGATTTTTTAAGAAGTAAATTCCATTAACCCAGTTTTCATTTTGCAAAATCGTTAAGTGAATCAGAATGATAATTGATAAATTTAATAATAATAAAAGTACGATTGTCACCACGGCTTCAGCAATTAATTCACTTTTTTCGGCAGCTGTGAGCTTAACACGTTCTTTTTTCATCAATTAGGCCTCAACTTTGTAACCAACGCCCCAAACCGTTTGAATAACATCTTCACCATCGGTTGCTTTTTGAATCTTATCACGCAAGTGTGAAACGTGGACCATGACGGTTTTGGCAGAAACGATAGATTCTTGTTGCCAAACTCGTTCAAAAATTTCATCCGCAGAAAATACGCGGTTAGGGTGGCTAGCAAGTAAGTACAAAATACCAAATTCTAATGCCGTTAATTGAACAACCTTACCGTCGATTGTCTTAACTTCATGTGAATCACGATTAATAACCAATGGTCCAACTTCTAAGACATCCGGCTTTTCGTCTTTAACTTGTTTTTGACTTCTTCTAAGAAGTGAACGAACCCGGGCCATCACTTCGAGTGGATTGAATGGCTTAGAAACGTAGTCATCTGCTCCTGTAATAAGACCTTGAATTTTATCCATGTCACCAGTTTTGGCAGAAACAATAATAATTGGAATATCTGAATCTTTTCTAACTTCTTTAATGACATCGATTCCGCTCATATTTGGCATCATAACGTCTAAGATCATCAATGCGATATCTGGTGTCGTGGTTAACTTGGTAATAGCTTCCTTACCGCTATAAGCAGCTACCGGCTCATAGCCTTCGTTTTTTAGATATATGCTTAAAAGTTCTACAATTTCTTTATCGTCGTCTACAACTAAAATCTTCACGAAGGAAACCCCTCTCTTTTATTTATTAATTCATTAAAAATTCTATATAGTCTATCTATAGTTTAGCAGACCCAATTGTTTTTATTTTAACTATTTTTAGTTAATTCTCCTAAATTAAAGTAATCCTTTATAAAAAATAAATAAATTTAAACGATAAATAAAAAATATTCGAGAAATTTTCTCCCGAATATTTTTAGATAAATTATTTAAAATTAAGCATGCTTTTGATCATATAAACTTGTCTCAACATAAATGCAAACAAAATTCCGTCTGGGATTACCCATCATGCGCCAATCCAGTGATTAAATGTTGAACTGACTGTCGCAAAGAATGCAATTAGAATCGTCAAAATTAATAAGATCGAAGTTAAAATCTTTGAAGCCGTGATCCCAATATACCATAATGCCGATCACAACCAGGATAATTGATACAAGCCACAAACTACCCTTTTTCATCAATCCCCTTCTTCCTTAAGGCCAATCCTACCATAAAGACTTACAAAGGATTATTTTAAAGGCTTACTGATTACTGGATTTCTTTTTTACCAGTATAAAGTTCGTAGTAGTAACCTTTTTCTTTCAAAAGTTCATCATGATTACCAGCTTCAATAATATGACCATGATCAAGTACTAAAATCAAATCTGAGTTAACGATAGTTGATAATCTGTGCGCAATGACGAAACTAGTTCGACCAGCAAGGAGGTTATCCATCCCTGATTGCACCATCTTTTCCGTCCGTGTATCAATGCTTGAAGTAGCTTCATCAAGAATCATAACAGGTTCATCCGCAATCATCGCCCGTGCGATACTGAGCAGCTGCATTTGTCCTTGAGAAAGATCGCCACCATCACCGTCAATTACTGTATCATAGCCCTTATCAAGTTCATGAATAAATTCATCGGCATGAGATAATTTAGCTGCTTGATAAACTTCATCATCACTTGCATCAGGATTACCGAAGCGAATGTTATCCATAATTGTTCCGGCAAAGAGGTGCGTTTCTTGTAAAACGATAGAAAGTGACTGCCGCAAATCATCTTTTTTAATCTTCTTAATTGGAATACCGTCATAAGTTATTGTACCGGAATCAATTTCATAGAAACGATTAAGCATGTTAGAAATCGTTGTCTTGCCCGCACCGGTTTCACCAACTAAGGCAACTTTCATCCCCGGCTTAGCATTGATTGAAATATCATGCAAAATTTGTTTTTCAGGGATATAAGAAAAGTTAACATGATCAAAAATAATATGACCGCGCACTGGAACTTTCTTAACGGAACCATCTTTTTGGGGTACATTCCAATTCCATAAACCTTCAACTTTTTTATCCCGTGAAATAGTAACGACACCATCATCTTCTTCAGAATGTTCATCCTGTAATTGGAAGATTCTTCTTGCACCAGCAAGTGCTATCACGATTGAATTCAATTGTTGAGAAATTTGCGCAATTGGCATACTAAACATTTTTGATAATTGTAAGAATGAGGCAATTGCACCTAAAGAAAGCGGTGCCCAATTGTTGATAGCTGCAGCACCACCAACAAAGGCGATTAAAACGTAGAGTAAGTTCCCCATGTTACCCATAATTGGGAATAAGATTGTTGCATAAGTATTGGCACGACCAGATGCTTTTCTTAATTCATCATTATATTCATCAAAGCCAGCTTTAGTTTCAGGTTCATGAGAAAAGACCTTAATAACCTTTAACCCATTAAGCATTTCTTCGTTATAACCATTGATTTGACCAAGCTTTTTTTGCTGGATTTGGAAGTAGTGACTAGATTTTTTAGTCAAGTAACGAACTATTCCAAATGATAAAGCAAAGACGATAAAAGAGAAGAGCGTTAATTGCCAACTAAGTAAAAACATTGCTGCGACAACGAAAATCAAAGTCAAAACTGAATTAGTAAATTGCGGGATTGACTGTGAAATCATTTGCATCAAGGTATCGATATCGTTGGTGTAACGCGACATGATATCGCCATAATCATTTTGGTCAAAATATGAAATAGGCAAACTTTCCATGTGACTAAACATTTCATTACGAACACGGAATTGAACCTTTTGGGCTAAAACCCCCATCAACATTGTAAAGAGATAATTCGAGATAAAACCAATAGCATAGATCCCAAACATTACCGCTATTGCATATGCAAGTGGACCAAAATTAGGTGTTTGGCCTTTATTAACCTCTTTAACAAGCGGTGTAATGTAATTATTGATCAGTTGTTCAATAAAAAGTGTGCCGATAACGTTCGATGCCGCGGCCAAGATTATCGTAATTGTCGAAATGATAAACATTGCTGGACTTGTAGTAATTACCAGCTTTAATAATCGACCCAAAGTTTGTGAATGATGGCCTTTAACAGCTGTTTTATTTATTGTTTGATCCAAAATCATTCACCTCTACTTTCCATTTTCTTCTTGGAACTTCGCAATTGAACTATAAAGTTTATTACGCTTTAGCAGTTCATCATGAGTACCAATGTCTTCAATCTTGCCGTGATTCATCACGATAATTCGATCTGCATCTTTAATTGAAACGATTCGTTGAGAAATAATAATTTTGGTAGTTTCCGGCATATCTTTTGCCAAAGAATGACGAATTTCTCGTTCAGTACTGGTATCAACAGCTGAAGTCGAATCATCCAAAATTAAAATCTTAGGCTTCTTCAGAAGAGCACGTGCAATAGTAATTCTTTGCTTTTGTCCACCGGAAACGTTGTTACCACCTTGTTCTACCATCGTATCGTAACCGTCCGGCATTTCACGAATAAAGCCATCTGCGTGAGCAATCTTTGCGGCTGCGACAACTTCTTCATCTGTCGCATTTTCATTACCCCACTTCAAGTTTTCTTTAATCGTGCCTGAGAACAAAACATTCTTTTGCAAAACCATGGCAACATTATCACGTAAAGTCTTTAAATCATAAGATTTAACATTATGACCAGCGACTCTAACGGCACCAGAAGTTACATCGTAAAGACGCGGAATCATTGAAACTAAAGTAGATTTAGATGAACCAGTTTCACCGATCATCCCGATTGTTTCACCTGGACGAATGCGTAAATTAATATCATCCAAAGCTAAGGCACGATCGTCTGAATCATACTTGAAATTAACGTGATCAAATAAAATTTCACCATTAGTAACGGTTTTAAGTGGCTTTCTTGGATTTTCAATTGCTGGCTTTTCGGTAATTACGTTAGCAATTCTGCGGCCACTAGCACCTGAAACGATCAATTGAGTTGCAATCATTGCTAAAATATTCAAACTAAATAAAACTGAGTTTGAATATGAAAACATTGAAACAAGTTGACCGGTTTGAAGGGTTGCACCAACAATTTCTTTGGCACCAAACCAGCAGATAGCTAGTGTAGCAATATTAAGCACTGCAGCAACGACCAAAGCATTGAGTGAAATAATCTTTTGTGCCGTTGCAAATAGTTTGTAAATAAAACCGGAAGTCTTTTCAAATTTATCAATCTGCGGTCTTTCCTGGACATATGTTTTAACTTCCCGAATTCCGCGGACATTTTCACGCACAACTTGATTCATGCGGTCATAACCTTTAAAAATCCGTGGAAAGTATGGATAAGCAGATTTAATAATTAAACCCAAAATAATAACAAAAATTGGGGCAATTACTAGAAAGATCAGTGAGAGTCGTGGACTGATGATGATCGACATAATCACAGAAACGATTAACATCATTGGGGCTCTAACTGCAATTCTTATCAAAATTTGGTAAGCCATTTGCACATTGTTAACATCAGTAGTTAATCTAGTTACCAAACTTGAACTAGAAAACTTATCGATGTTTTCAAATGCATAATCTTGCATATGGTAAAACATGTCCTTACGCAAATTTGCGGCAAAACCAGCTGCCGCATGCGCAGAAACATAACTCGCACTTGCACCCAAACACAGAGAAACAATTGTAATAATGAACAAAATTAAGCCCATTTTTTGAATATATGGCATGTTTCCTTTCATAATTCCCTTATCAATTAAAATACCAACCAAATATGGAATTAGCATTTCAATGATAACTTCGCCAATAACGAACATAGGCGAAAGCAGTGAGAGTTTTTTGTATTGTCTAATTGATTTAGCCAATGTCTTGATCAATTAAAAGCCCCCTTCTAAAAAAATGATCATAAAATATTCTTTCAAAAAAGGATAAATGAGCCCAAAACCCATTTATCCTTTTAAAAATAAACACATAATAATAACTAGTTTATACCTATTCTTCTAAAAATGCACGATCTTTGTTTCTATCTTCTAGTTGGTGTAGGACCAAATGCTGCTGTGGTAATGTCATATTTCTTTCTAAATAAGTAACGACCACCAAAGGCAACTGCAGCGATAATTAAGTAAACAACACCAGGTAATACCGGATTAATTAACTTCAAGAATGGTAAGTTGGAGATTGCTAAAATAATAACCATTGCTACAAATAATAGTACAAAAAGACCAACAATCTTCATCCATGAAATCTTAACACGTTTACCTTGTTTATCTCTTGGCATAATCCATTCATAATATTTAGCCATAAATAAACCGAAGAAAATACTCATGACCAAAGTTGATAAAATTCCGTTTTGACCACTCGTATTTTTCGTATTAAATAATCCTAATAAGCCGTACATCCCCATGAAAAGTGCAACCCACAATAAAACATTGTCGACAGCTCTTTGCCAAAATGGAATATCATAAATTGTCTTTGGCTTAACTTCTGGGTGTAAAATTTGTCCTGCTTTAATAACCGGTGAAGCCATGTAAAGACCATTGGCTGGTTGACCGTGACGTTGTGCAACAACAATTTCTGGTAAAAGCTCGTTCACCTTAGCCGCTGCTTCTTCACTACTTAACTTTCCTTGCTTTTCTAATTCTTTTTGCAAGCGAAAAACATAATCAGAATTTTTGTTACTTAACTTAGTTCGTAAAACTTCAGGTGATTCGGTCTTGATTTGATCGTCTTTATCTGCGACTTCAGTTTTAGCTTTTAAGCGTTCTTGCTTTTCCTTATTAATTTTTGCAGTATTTTCTTTTTTCTCTTCTGCCATATTATCTCCTAGACATTAAATCTAAATTCAATAATGTCACCATCTTGAACGACATAATCTTTACCTTCAAGACGAAGTTTTCCTGCTTCCTTAACCTTTTGCATGGTTTCTAATTCATCCAAGTCCGAAAATGAAACAACTTCAGCACGAATAAAACCACGTTCAAAGTCTGAGTGAATAACACCGGCAACTTGAGGGGCCTTCATTCCTTCATGGAAAGTCCAAGCACGAGTTTCTGGGCCACCAGCAGTGAAGAATGTACGCAGACCTAAAATGTGATATGCAGCGCGAATCAAGCGGTTAAGGCCAGGTTCTTTAACGCCTTCCATTTCAAGCATTTCTTGCTTCTCATCACCATCAAGGCCAGCAATTTGCTCTTCAGCAGATGCAGAAATACCTAAAGCTTCTGCACCTTCTTTTTCAGCATGCTTCTTCACAATTTGGAAATACTTATCGCTTTCTGGATCAGCCATTGAGCTTTCTGCAATATTAGCAACATAGATAATTGGTTTAGCAGTCAATAAGAATAATCCTTTAACAATCTTTTGTTCATCATCATTAAAGTCAATTGAACGAGCAGCATTACCTTCTTCAAGAACTGGCTTTAATTTTTCTAAAACTGCCATTTCAGCCTTAGCTTCTTTATCACCTTGTTGAGCAACCTTCTTCACCTTGTTGATGCGGCGGTTAACAGCATCAAGGTCAGCTATAGCTAATTCCAAGTTAATCGTATTAATATCTTCTTCTGGATCAACTTTACCAGTTACAGAAGTAATGTTGTCATCATCAAAAGCACGTACAACATGAATAATTGCATCAGTTTGACGAATATTTTCAAGGAACTTGTTACCAAGTCCTTCACCTTTTGAAGCACCCTTTACAAGTCCAGCAATATCGGTAAATTCAAAGGTAGTATGAACGATCTTTTTAGCAGGAATTAATTCCTGAATTCTTGCCAAACGATCATCTGGAACTTCAACCATTCCCACATTTGGTTCAATCGTAGCGAATGGGTAGTTTGCCATTTCAGCTCCAGCTTTTGTAATTGCGTTAAACAAAGTTGACTTACCAACATTTGGCAAACCAACAATACCTGCAGTTAATGCCATTTTTATCCTCGTTTTCTTTATCTAAAAATCTTCTACATATATTACTTTATAACAAATATTAAAATTTCGCCCTAAAAGTTTGGCCGGGGCAATTTTTCTTTTGGTACATAATATTCTTTTTTCTTGTTGACTGGATCATTGGCTTTAGTCAGCACTTTTTTAACTTTACGGTTAAATTCGGCTCGCGGCATCATAACCACACGACTGCAGCCTAAGCATTTCAAGCGAATATCAGCTCCAACCCGCATTATTTCCCAATCATTAACTTGACAAGCATGCGGCTTTTTCATTTGAACTGTATCGGCTAAATCATAAGCATCATTTTTAATCATCGAGATCAACACCTAAAATATCCAAAATTCGATTCAATTCTTCAGTCGAGGCAAAATCAATTGAAAGATGACCCTTACCTTTTTTGCTTTCTGAAATATTGACAGTGGAACCAAACTTATCAGCAAGTTGGCTTTCACTTGCGCGAATAAAGGCTGATTTATGAGCATTCTTTTTTCTTGGCTTCTTAGAATTAAGTTTAGAAACTAATGCTTCGACCTTACGAACAGGCATCCCTTCCTTGACTACACGCTTAGCAATATCATCAATTCTGTCTTTATCCTTTAGACTAAGCAGTGTTCTAGCTTGACCCATTGATAATTCGCCATGTTGTAAAAGACGTTTAGTCTTGCTCGGTAAAGTAAGTAATCGCAAATAATTAGCTATATATGGACGAGACTTACCCATTCTCTTTGAAACTTCTTCTTGAGTTAAGCCTAGATTCTTTTGGAGCATTTCGTAAGCTTGAGCTTCTTCAAGTGGAGTTAAATCTTCACGTTGCAGGTTTTCAAGAACAGCAACTTCCATCATTTGACTCTCATCAAATTTACGGATAATTGCAGGAACGGTCTTCTTCTTAGCTAATTTTGAAGCCCGGCATCTTCTTTCACCAGCAATAATTTCATAACCATTGATCGACTTACGAACAATAATTGGCTGAAAGACACCATTTTCCTTAATTGAATCAGCTAATTCCTTCAAGCTCTTATCATCAAAAGTCTTTCTTGGTTGATAAGGATTAGGACGAATCTCATCTAAAGAAAGATCTTGAACTTCTTCGGCCTCATCAACTTGAGGTTCATCGTCAAATAATGCTTCAATTCCGCGACCAAGGCCGCCTTTTTTGCGGAGTTCTTTATTTTTTGAGTCTCTTGCCATGAGCTTTCAGCACCTCTCTTGCTAAATCATCGTAAACTTTACTTCCACGAGAACGTGGTGCATATTCGGTAATTGGTTGTCCGTAACTTGGCGCTTCGGCTAACTTCGTAATTCTTGGAATAATTGTCTTATATACTTTCTTACTAAAGTATGACTGAACTTCTTTAACAACTTCTGCACCTAGGTTTGTTCTTGCGTCAAGCATTGTTAACAGAACACCTTCAACACCAAGATCCTTATTAAAGTGTTTTTGCACCAATCTAATCGTATTCAAAAGTTGGCTTAAACCTTCCATCGCATAATATTCACTCTGAACTGGAATCAAAATTGAATTAGATGCGGTAAAGGCATTGATTGAAAGTTGACCAAGAGATGGCGGACAATCAATAAAAATAAAGTCATAATCATCATTAACAGTATCAAGCGCTGACTTTAAGCGAGTTTCACGTGCTATCATACTGATTAATTCGGTTTCGGCACCAGATAAGTTAATAGTAGCTGGCACGATATCTAATTTTTTAGTTGAAGTGTGATGTATCGTGTCCTTTAGTGGGATTTCATCAATTAAAACATTGTAAATATCTTGATCAATTTCTGATTTTTCAATTCCTAAACCAGAAGTTGCGTTTCCTTGCGGGTCAATATCAACAATTAGAACTCGGTAGCCACGGTTCGCAACTGAAGCTGCTAAGTTAATTGTAGTAGTAGTTTTACCTACTCCTCCCTTTTGATTAGCAACCGAAATTACATTTGCCATATTTTCCATACCCTTCTACTTTCTCTTTAACTCAATCGTAATCTTATAGTCATCAGGATCTTTATTTTCTTTTACCTTAACTTTGATACCCGAATCTTTTGCCAACTTTATCGCCTGCTTAATAGTATTAATTTGAACTTTTAAGTCCTTTGGCATTCTTTTGGCAAAGCGTTTCTTCTTTTCGGTCTTATCTTCGTTTTTCTTAGCAAAATATTCATCAAGATCCTTAATAATTTCTTCGGTTTCTTTGACATTTAAATTATTTGCCAAAATTTCATCAACGACCCGACTTTGATCTCGTTCACTAAGTCCAACTAAAGCTCGACCATGACGAGCAGAAATTTCACCACTTGCCAAATAGCTTTGAACTTTAGGCGTTAATTTAAGCAAACGTAATTTATTAGCCACATATGATTGTGATTTTCCCATATCCTTAGCTAATTCCGCTTGGGTTAAATTATTTAGCTTCATTAAGTTAGTATAAGCCTTTGCTTCATCGATTGGATTCAGATTTTCACGTTGCAAATTTTCAATCAAAGCTAAAAAAGCAGCTTGATCATCATCCATATTATTAACGATTGCTGGAATTTTTTCCCAACCTAAAAGTTGTGCCGCACGAAAGCGACGTTCACCAGCAATAATTTCATATTCTTCGCCATCTTCTCTTATTACAATGGGTTGAAGAAGACCTTCTTTATCCAGAGTTTGCGCTAATTCTTTGATTGAATTTTCAGAAAATTGGCGACGTGGTTGAAATTGATTAGGCTTAATCTTGCTAAGCTCAATATCCTGGATTTGTTTATTCTTAGGGATCTCATCATGATGTTTAAATGAAAAAAGTGACATGATACTCCTCCATTAATGTATTGGTTTTCGTCTTGGTGTTCCTGCTTGACGCGGATATTTTTTAAGCGTTTTCTTAATTTTTTCAATAAGAATTAAAGTTCTTTGTTCATCACTAGCTGGAAGTGATAATTCGACATCATCAATTACTTTTCCACCTAAAACTTGAATTGCTTTTTGACTATCGTCAAGTTCACTTCCTGCTTTAGGACCCTTTAGAGCAAGGAAATATCCTTTTTCTTTAACCAGTGGTAAACAATATTCACTAAGAACTGTCATATTGGCTACTGCTCTAGCTGTAACGAGGTCGAATTTCTCACGGTATAAAGGATTTTGACCGACATCTTCTGCACGCCCATGAACTAATTCAACATCTTTTAGTTCTAACTTAGCGATCAATTCCTTCAAAAAAGTTAGTCTTTTAGCTAAAGAATCAACGATTGTGATCTTCAAGCTTGGCATCAGTATCTTTAGCGGAATTGATGGAAAACCGGCACCAGCTCCCACATCGCAGAGATGAGCGCCATCATTAAACACTTCATTAAAGGTAAATAATGGCGTTACGCTATCAAAAAAGTGCTTTAGATAGACATCATCTTCCGCGGTAATTCTCGTTAGATTGACATGTTCATTTGCAGCAACTAAATATTTAAAATATTCTTTAAACTGTTTCTTTTGTTTATCTGTTAATTTAAAATTATGTTTTGTTAATTCTTCGACAAATTGTTCAGGATTCATTTTTCACCCGTGAAACCGTGTTTCACACTCTATCAATTTAACGCCAAAAATGGCGATTAGTAAAGCTAAACTATCCCTACAATTATGAAGTATTTTCTGCTAATCGTCAAAGTCTATCGCATATTATTAGGTTATAATATACGGCAAAGGAGAAAAAACTATGATAGTAACACTTATTGTACTTGCTTATTTAGTTTGGCAGGCATATCAAGGTTATAAGACCGGTTTTACCCGCTATATTGTTAACCTTGTTTTTGCAGCCATTGTTTTTATGATCGCAATATTTATGCAGAACCCGTTAGGGAATTGGCTTTACACTGAATTTACGGGGCAACATATTCAAACAAATTTAACCACTGAAGTTAACCTAATGTTCGCTCGTTTTATTGCTTTCTTCATTATTTTATTTATTGGGCGAATGATTGTTAAAATTTTTAAGAGTTGGATTCCAAGTAAAAATCCTCATGCAACCAACTTAGGTAGCTTACTTGATAGTGTACTTGGCGCGATTGTTTCTCTAATCGCAGGATATTTCTTTGTCTATGTCGTTTTATCAATGCTAAACGCATTACAGAATTCATGGTTTACTCAGCAGACAATTGATTCAAGTATGTTACGTTTTATTATTTACAATACTCCAGGGTTTTCTAACGGAATGTTTAATAGTATCTTTAGTATTGGAAAAACCGTTGGATAATAAAAAAAGACCGCATCTTTTTGTAGAGATGCGGTTTATTTTATAATCCTAACATTGCAATCGGTACAACTTGCACTTTATCTTCTTGTCTTTGATAAGCAACTTGTCCAGTATTTAACAATACTTTTGAAATTTGATATTCTTCACCTGCAATTTCTTCAAACCAATTTAAATGTCTAACATAACTGTCTTTAACATTAAAATTTGTTTTTACTTCAAAGAGAATCAATTTGCGACCCTTTTGTAAAATAAAATCAATCTCATGACGCCCCTTACTATCTCGGAAATGGCATAAATGTGCATCAAGTGCATCGGCATAAACAATTAAGCTTTGATAGACTAAGCTTTCCATCAATTGGCCTATTAGATCGCTATTTATTTTACCGATATGCTTATCAACGTCAAAATCAGTTAGTTGTTCTTTAGTTACATCTAGCAAGCTCATTGCAATCGCAGGATCAAGCATAAAGTGCTTAGGTGCCTTAGGCAAAGCCGGAAATAGTTTTTCCGACTGCCTTTGCCCCCCTCAATTAAAATTGCAGGTAATTCTTGCAAGTTGTCAGCCAAAGGTTGGTCTATAATTCTTGGTTCATATTCCATCTTTTTCCTCTCAAGTTTCAATTTTAAGGTTTTTCCACTTTCAGTTTTAAAACTTTTCCATAATTAATTTCTTATTATATAAAAAGACCGATGATAATCACTAAATTATCACGGTCTTTTATTACTATTATTAAAAATTATCATACACAACTCGTTCATCATTATAAACGAAAATTGCACCTAAACGATCCGGATTATCATGCCAGCCTTTAATTGGCTTACCAGCAAAGAATAATCTCTTACATTCAATTTCTGCTTCAACCGAATCCTTTGTAAAAGTTGTGACGCCAGCTAAATCGGTTTTAACAGGATAACCTGTCCGCGGATCAATTAAATGGTGATACTTCTTTCCATTAACCACTAAAAAGCGTTCATAAGTTCCGCTCGTTACCGCTGAGCATTCTGGGACCATCACTGACGTAATATTGTCTCCTCGTGGTTCTTTAGGATCTTGCACACCAATTGTCCATTGGCCATTTGGTCTCTTAGGTGAAATCCCAACAAGTAGAATATTACCGCCCAAATTGATAATACCGCCTTCGCCACAAGCACGCCACAAATCACGGATCCGATCGGCAATCCAACCTTTGGCAATTCCGCCTAAATCAAGTTCCATCCCTTCTTTAGTTAAGAAAACAGACTGATCAGCGTCATTAAGCACCACATTATTTGGATCGGTTAATTTCATTTTTTCTTTGATTTGCTCATCAGTTGGGACGTGTGCACCTTTAAAGCCGATATGCCACAACTTTACTACAGGTCCGATTAACGCATTAAAGCCAAAATTTTCTCGACTTTTTTCAACTGCTAATTTAATTAGCGAATAAGTTCCACGGGAAACTTGAACAGCCTTTTCGCCTGCAGCATGATTAACACTCATGACTTCAGATACATCACGGTTTACAGTCAACAGATCTTCATAATGATCGATTAATTCAAATGACTTTTTGATTAACCAATCATTTTGGGTTCCGAAGACTTGCAATGTAATTGATGTACCTAAAGCATGGTGATGACCAACAACTTGTTTTTTAGCTAAATCTTTAATTATTTCTGTCATAAAAATGCCTTATTTCTTTTCTAAATAAAGCTCACGCAAACTTGCGATTAAGTCCGGAGTTACATGCAACTGCTCTTCAAGAAATTTATCTAAACCACCATAATTTTCCTGAATTGCAATCAATGAAGTATCCAAAAATGCATCTTCTACTGAACCTAAGATCCGCATATTTGCTCTAAACTTTAAATTTTCACCATTCTTCTTAAATTTTTGATCACGACAGCTGCGATAATCATTTAATAAATAATTTGAACATAAATAGTCCTGCCTGATCGTTTCTAAATCTACTCCTAGTATATAAAGAATAACGACAGTTACAATCCCTGTTCGATCCTTACCTTCAGAGCAATGATAGAGCACTGCACCATCTTTAGTATTAGCCAATATTTCTAAAATTTGGTGAATTACATTCTGTGCATGCTCTTTAGTGACATGATCATAATATCTCTTACACATCATTTTAAAGCCGGCATACTGATCTACCCGATACTTCGCTAAAGTTTTTTCAAAGTCCCCTTGCCCGCCTTGAGTATTATCCTCGTCAGACAAAGATAAATTATAGTGCTCTACTCCACTCAGAGGATGGTCCGGTGCAAATTTACACTCAAATGGCGAGCGCAAATCAATAATTTTACTAAGGCCATACTCTTTTAAATATTTAGCATCATTTTTAGAAAGATTGCTAATTTTTCCTGTTCTAAGTAACCGGTGCATTTTAACCTTTCGACCAGCAAAACCGACATAACCACCTAGATCACGTGGGTTATAAACAGAATTTAATGGTAACACGTTTGGTTTCAAGACGTGTTTACCTCCTTTCCTAGCCCCGTGCAATAAAAAAGTCTGGGACTTATGTCTCAGACTTAATTTTACAACTCAAATAGTTTTTCTGGCAAAATTATTTGTTTGCTTGGTTAACAAAATTAATGAAGTTATCCATCATTGCATCCAATTGCTTAATGTAAGTTTCATTAGTTAAGTCGCCAGTTTCTTTATTAAAACTGTTAGCGGCACCAGCAATTAAAACTTCATTACCCGGTAAAACATTAGCAGTCATATCTGGTGAAAGTAAAATTTCACGGGCATCTTCTTGTGCACGACTTGCACCTTGAATACCGTATGAAGTACCTACGACTGCGGCTGGCTTCATCTTCATAACATTAGGACCAGCATGTGATCCAAGCCATTCAAGAGCACTCTTAAGTGCAGCTGGAATTGAGTGATCATATTCTGGTGTAGTTAAAATAATACCATCAGCGACCTTAACATCTTCAATCCACTTCTTGGTCACTTCGTCAGGTTCTTCAGTTCTACAAAATGGCTTGATCTCATCAATTTCTTTTACTTCAATATCAGCCTTATCACCATAACGCTTAGCAATAAATCTAGCTAAAAAGCGGTTATAGGAAAATGGAGCATTTGTACCTACAATTGCTAATAATTTCATTCTATGCCCTCCTTACTTAGTAATTTGCTTATACCAATCTTCAACTTCGCTAAAGAAATGATCTAAGAATTTAACAGTGCCTTCGTTTACTAAAGCGCCATTTTCATCAAATTGCTTTGGTGCAGTACCCATCATAAATTCATCACCATTAAAGATTTTAGCGCCAAATCCTGGTGAGATTAGAATGGTCTTCAAACGAAGTTGTGAACGAGAAGCACCTTGTGGCATAGGAGAAGTTGACACGATTACCACTGGCTTACCATGAAATGGATGAACTGAGCTTGATAACCATTCAAGAGCACTCTTTAAACTGCTAGTCACAGAGTGTTGTTGCTCAGGTGAAGCGATTAAAACTAAATCAGCATCTTGAATCTTTTTACCTAAAGCTAAAACATCGGCGGGAGCATCGACACCTTCTTTAAACATTGGTAAACCTTTTACTGAAGTTACATCAAAATCGTACTTATCTTCAAAATGCTTAGCAATAAACTTTAATAAAGCTAGGTTGAATGAACCATCAGCATTTGAACCTGATAATGCTAGGATTTTCATAAAAAACCACCTTTCAAAATTTAATCATGCATAGGTTATTATAGACTACTAATTCCAATAAATCCTAATTTTTATTTTTTATAACAAGCAAAAGAAAAAAGCGTCCGCTGGGACGCTTTATTGAGAAAAAGCATAGTTATGTATATTGCTATTGAGCTTAAGCCAATTGATCCTTCAATGAAGCTTCATCATCAGCAGCAAACATAGGATTTTCTTGTGCAGTAGTGTTAAGGCGATCATTAAGCATTGCATCGTGAATTTGGGCATTCAATACATTAATAATTTGATCTTGGCTAAATGTCGCAATCTTATTAACAATTAATGATGCCATTCCAACTGCAGAAATCCAGTTGGCAACAACAATATCTTTGATCTTGTCGTCACTGTAATCAGTGTCTGGGTATTGATTCTTGAATTTTTCAATACCCAAATCCATTAAAGTATCAGAAATAATCTTGCTATCGAATTTACCATCAACAAACATTGCACGGAATAATTGTACATGTTTTTGTGAGAAGTCAATATATGATAAATCTAAGTCGATTAATGGATCACCAGTGAACTTTTGTTGTAAAATCTTTTCTCTTAATTCACCTGAAATTCTTTCCAAAACTAAGGAACGAATTTCTTTCATATTACTGAATTCTAAGTATAAAGGCTGTGTAGAAAAGTGTCCCGTCTTTGCGATGCTACGAGCAGTCAAACAATCTAAACCATCAACAACTGCCATCTTATAGGCGATATCCAAAATCTTTTCTTTACTAATTTCTTTCTTTCTTGCCATTTTAATACACCTCAATCTCGAAGCATTACTATGCTTTTTTAAAACACTCGTTATTTTTGATTCAATTATTATATTATAACTATTAAATAACAAATGCAAGTCCTAAAATGGTTTTTTCTTAAATTATTTTATAATCTCTTAAACAGCGATGAGCCGTCACTTGAGGTAAATTGTCCATAATTGGAGTTTACCATTTCAATAACTTCTTGCTTGTCTAAACCCTGTGCAGCAGCAAATGAAAAGAAGGCTGCAGACAAAATGTAACCGCGTTCACGATTATCCTTTAAATTATCTGAAAATTCCATGTTAATTGCGTGATTTTCATAATCAGTGTTTATTTTAATTGATTTATTTTCCATTTTTATATCATCCTTTAATCCTTAAATACTAAAGTAAGTTACAATTATTATAATACCTAAATAGAAAGAGTGAAATTGAATGAGTACAAAAATTGGTCGTTCATCATGTACTTCAATTTTAATTGGTAAAAAGGCATCCCTCACCGGCAGTGTTATTATCGGCCGAAACGAAGATGCCAAAACAGCCTGGCCGAAACATTTGGCTTTTAATAAACATGAAAAAAATATTTTAAATAATCATTTCAAATCAAAAGATAATAAATTTGAAATCGATCTTCCTTCAGAAAAATTTGCTTATTCTTCTACTCCTGAATGGACAGATAAATATGGCGTCTTTGAAGAAGATGGAATTAATGAATTTCATGTTGCAATGAGTGCTACTGAGAGTGCTTATGCTAATGCACGCGTTTTGGCAGCTGATCCCTTCAATACAGAAGCTGGTATTTTAGAAGAAGCAATGGTGACAACAGTTTTACCTTATGTCAAAACAGCCCGTCAAGGAATTGAACGTCTTGGTAAAATCGTCGAAGAACACGGAGCCGCTGAAGCTGACGGAATACTATTTAGTGATCCAAATGAAGCTTGGTATATGGAAATTGGTTCCGGTCACCACTGGGTAGCTCAACGCATTCCAGATGATTCTTACGCAGTTGTCGCTAACCAGCTAGCAATTCAAGCAGTTGTTTTTGATGGCAATGACTTTTTATATTCAAAAGACTTACAAAATTTTGTCTATGAAAATAACCTTTGGCCAAAAGATAAAGTTTTTAATTGGCGTGAAATTTTTGGTACCCACGACGACAGCGATCTGCACTACAACACTCCGCGAGTTTGGATCGGTCAAAAATTATTAACCCCTTCTGTAAAGCAAGAACCACAAGATTTTGATTTACCATTTATTCAAAAACCGGATAAACCAATTTCAATTCAAGATGCGCAAGCAGTATTAAGTAACCATTACCAAAATACTCCTTACGATTTAACTAATAAGAAGAATAAAGATAATGCCACTTTTCGGCCGATATCTGTTGCTACAACACAAGAATCACACCTGCTTGAACTTAACGGGCAAAATATGACACATTGGCTTGCAATGGGAGTCGCCGCTCAAAGCGTTTATATTCCATTTTATCCTCAAGCCAGCAAGGTGCCGACGATGTACAAATATGGTAAAGAAACTTATTCAAGTAATTCTGCTTATTGGGTTTTCAAGCTTGCCGGTACATTGGTCGACCGTGATTGGGGTAAATATGGAACTGATCTAGAAAATGCACAGGACGAAGCTAGAGAAACTACTATGCGGATTCGTTACCAATATGATCAAAAATTAAGAAAAGAAAATGATTCTGAAAAACAAACTGATTTAGTAAACGAAGCCAACGAAAAGATGGCTAAGGCAGCGCTTGATACTTATAAGAAGCTAATTGCAACGCTAATTACTAAGCAAACTGCGGATTCACCGCTACGCTTTAAGATGGATCCAAATTTATAATTAATCATAAAAAAACTGAGAAAGTTATTTTTCACTTTCTCAGTTTTTTATTGCTTATTTTTTCTTGCTCATTTTACCATCCATCATCTCATAAATATGATCTGCATATTTTTCAAGACGTGGATCGTGCGTTACAAGAATGATTGCCTTATCACGTTCTTTAGCTAGTTTCTTAAAAAGCTTCCCTACTTCTTCAACATTTTTAGTATCAAGCGAAGCAGTTGGTTCATCTGCCAAAATTATCTCTGGGTTAGCATATAATGCCCGCGCAATCGCAACTCTTTGCTGCTGACCACCCGATAATTCATTCGGATATTTCTTAATCAATTTAGTAACACCCAAATCTTCTAACAATTTTTGTAAATCAGCTTTTGACAAATTATTTTGCTTTTTGACTTTATCTACTAATACAAATTGTTCATGAACATTTAAAAATGGCACGAGATTGTAAGCCTGCAGAACAAAACCAATCTTATTCAAACGCAGATTGTTGCTTTGCTTATTAGAATACTCCGAAATATTTTCACCATTAATCAAGATCTGCCCAGAAGTCGGTTTTTGCAGCGAACCGGCAATTGTTAAAAAGGTACTTTTCCCGGCTCCTGAAGGTCCCATAATTAATACCACTTCACCTTTATTTGCTTGGAAATTAATATTCTTAAGAGCTTCAACTTTTGCTGTTCCTTTACCATAAAATTTATCAACATCTTTTAATTCAATTACTGTCATGATTTATTCTCCAATCGCCTTTGCTGGATCAACCTTTAAAATCGATCTAATCGGAATTAAACTACCAATTATTCCCATAATTAACATTCCAAGACTTCCGATTACCATAATTTCTGGAGTAAATAATAATGGCACTGAAGCTGGTAAAATTAAGGCTGTAATCCACATTGCAATTAAAGCAATTACTACACCAACTACAACTAAAATAATAGATTGACTAATCGTAGCCCCAACTAAAGTTTTTGAAGGGATCCCTTGAGCTCTCATTACCGCAAAATTGTGCATTTTTTGCATCGTTAAAATGTACAAGAAGACAGCGATGATAATTAACGAAATAGCAAAAAGAAAACCAATCATCAATTCAAACGTCATATTTTGTGCAGTATAGCCAGGTAATTTATCAATAAAAGTTTTAATTGGATAAGTCTTAGCATTGTGCTGATTAAATTTATAATTTGCGTTTTGTGAAATTATTCCTGAAGCTTCAACATTAGTCATCCCTTCACGCAAGCTCTTCCAAGTAGAAAGACGACCATAAACAATCGGAGCAATATTGATCTTGGCGCCTTGAACAAAACCAACAATCTTATATTTCTTCGTTGAATCATTTAGGCTAATTTTATCGCCAAGTTTATAACCTTTAATTTTAAAAGCTTGATCAACTGTAACTTCGCTAGCCTTTTTAGCTTTATGACCAGAAATTAGATCTTGGTCTTGATAAATAAATTGCGATTTTTTAACACCAAGGAATTGCGCTGACGTTGATGGGCGCCCTTTGGCTTTAGCAACTATCGGAGTTTGGCCCACAATCGCTTCTTTCTTTCCTAATTTGATTCCTTTTAAATCCTTTTTAGTTAAAACGGACTGCGCCATACTAATATTGGCATTTTTATTTAAAACTACTTTTTTAGCATCCCAAGAATTGATCGCCTGCGTGTTTTCATCAGCTAATCCAATAGCCAAAGATGATAACATGAAGATCAAATAACTAATTAAAAAAATCATTAAAATAATCAAACCATAGCGTAATTTTTCACGTTTAATTTCTTTAAAAGCTAAAAACATTACTTTTTACTTCCTTTATCTATCAAATATAGGCTTTCTTTAAATCGTTTTAAGTTCTTTTCCCGATTATCCGGATCTGCAAAGACCGAATTGATTACTTCATGACTCAAGACCATTGCACTCCACATTTCTGGTGTCATATTAAGAAGCTGTTCAGAGTTTGTTTTCATACTGCCAGGAAGCGCCGCTTCATTGTGCAGCATATGCATCTTCATTAGCGCTTTATATTTACTGCTTCCTGTTTGATCAACAAAAGTGCAAACACGTTCATAGAAGAAATCAGGATCGAATTTTCTCGTTGGCTGCATCGTAATATGAATATCTTGAATTGCCTTTTCGTACAAATAAGTATAGGCATCAGTTAAATCATCAAAATATTTATAAAAAGCGCCCCGCGCAATTTCCGCTTCTTTAACAATTCGTGCAACTTGCGCATCAGGTAATGGATGATTACTAAATTCGTGCAACAGAGCTGTTGTCACTCGCTGCTTCTTCTCATCTGGTAAGTTAAAAAAAGTCTGCTTAACCATAATTTTCTCCCTCTACTAAATGACATCTTGTCACAATTCAATATTATAATAGGTCCATAGTGACACAATGTCAAGTTGTTGCTATAAAAAAAGCGAGTGTTTCTGAACACTCACTATGCCAATAGCCGATTATAATAAACCGTCCTTGCTGCGCCGTCCTTAACCTTGACCTTAGCTAGTGCACAATTTGCCATTGTATCAAGCTTATCAAGATCATCATCAGCGATATAATGGGCCACCATCATTCTAATTAAACGACCATGAGCAACAACTAACACCTTTTTATCAGGATATTTTTGTTCTACTTCATTTAAAAAACTAATACATCTTTGGGCAAGCTCATCGTAGCTTTCACCATTAGGTACATATTTAACATAGTCGCGGTTAATCTTACCCCAAGAATCAAGGATATCAGGATACTTTTTAGCAATCTCATCCATTTTTTGTCCGTCCCAGTCGCCAAAATTAAATTCCATTAAACGTTTATCTAAAGTTAATTTTTGCGTTCCCTTAGTAAAAATTTGGGCGGTCTCAACTGCCCTCTTCATCGGACTGGAATAAACAACGTCAAATACACTGGGATCAAAATTTGCGGCCGCTTTTTTGGCATATGCTCTCCCGACCTCGTTTAATTCTGCATCAACCGCAGCACCTTGAATTCTATTTTCTTTATTTACTTCAGTTTGACCATGTCGAATAAAAATAATTTCCATATATTTACCTCAATTCACTTCTAAAATCATATTACTATTTACTAAAGGTTCTTTCCATTTTCTTAAGATAAACTTTCCTTATTATGGGAATAAAAAGTATACAATAAAGTATAGAAGTTAAATGAGCAAAGGAGCACAAATTATGGGACGCATAACAATAAAAAGAGACGGATTAACATTAGTTGGAGATCGCGAGGAACCATTTGGCGAAATTTATGACATGGCAATTTTAATGCATGGTTTTACCGCGAATCGCAACACAAATTTATTAAGAGAAATTGCCGATAATCTTCGTGATGAAAATGTTGCTAGTGTCCGCTTTGATTTTAATGGTCATGGTGAAAGCGACGGAAAGTTTGAAGATATGACCGTCGTTAATGAGATTGCCGATGCCAAGGCGATTTTAGACTATGTTCGTACCGATCCACATGTAAGAAATATTTTCTTAATCGGTCATTCACAAGGCGGAGTCGTTGCTTCGATGTTAGCTGGGCTTTATCCCGATGTCATTAAAAAAATAGTCCTGATAGCTCCAGCAGCCCAACTAAAAGACGATGCTTTAGCTGGCAAGACTCAGAGTGCAACTTATGACCCTAACCATATTCCAAATACTGTTCCTTTTCATGATAAAAAATTAGGTGGTTTTTATTTAAGAACTGCACAAGTTTTACCAATCTACGAAATTTCAAAACGATTCACAAACCCTGTGTCAATTATTGTTGGCTCTAATGACGAAATTGTTAATCCAAAATACAGTAAAAAATACCACCAGGTTTATCAAAATAGTGAATTAAACTTAATTGATGGCGCAGATCATAGTTTTACTCATGAATATCAAGCAAAAGCTGCTCGCCTTGCCGCTGATTTCGTTAAGCCCCTATTTTAACGGCGTTTAAAGTCAAAATCAGTGCGAAAGAGATAGTGATCTTCTTTACTTTTTTCGGGCACAAATTGAAAATCAAAATCATGAAAATCCTGCAAATCAGCGGGATTTTTTATTTGCTTTTCGGCAATAAAGCGCACCATTTCCCCGCGAGCCATCTTAGCATGTGTCGCAATTGTCCGCCACTTACCGCCCTTTTGTTCTTGAAAATCAATCGTGATCATTTTTCTATTTTTATTTAAATATGGTGCAACTACACGAGAATATTCTTTTGAAGCCAAATTAATGACGAGCTCATCATTTTTAAACAAATCGTCGGCAATCTGCTGGTTCCAGAAATGATATAAACTGTAATCTTTAAAACCAATCATTGAGGTTTTCATCTCTAAGCGATAAGGACTAATCCCATCAAATGGGCGTAAACTACCATAAAAGCCAGATAAAATTCGTAAATTATCTTGAATATAATTAAGCGCTGGCGCAGTAAAAAGATCTGGTGCCATATATTGATACTGAATACCAGAAAAAGAAATGATAGCTGGCGTTAATTTGTTTTCAAGATCAAGTTCCTCAAGTTGCTTTTGACTAGCAGCTACGACTTTATCGCTAGCTTGCCACAGCTCTTTAAGCTGCTGCGAAGTTCTTGATTTTAAAAATTTAGCTAGAATTCGTGTTTGGGTTAGAAATTGCGGCTTACTTTTAACGGAAAAACTATCTAAATCACGTTTCATTTTCTTAGCGGGTGCAATTATGATCTTCATCTTTTCTATTCCTTCTTTAATAGGTTACAATTAATAAGAATTATACAAGAGGGGATTTATTATGAATTCTGATTACGCAATTATTTTAAACTTTAATATTACAAATGAGCAAAATCTTGATACAGATGATCTGGTAAAAGTAGCACGTAACATAGGCGTGCGTGCAGTTAGCGGACCGGAAATACTTAAAGATGCTTGTCAAAAATACACTATCAATCTATCTGAACCCAAAAATGGCGAAGATTTAACGGCAGATAATGTGATTGACGAGATGATGCAAAATCGTAAAAATGGTAAGCAAACTATCATTAACATTACGGTCGATGAAGACGGCAAGATTAATTCTGCTTCTCAAGAATTGCTCGATAAAATTAATAATTGGATGCACATGTTTGGTCATGCCTTTAATGAGGGACATCCTTGCAACTTGGAAGTTGATCAGGACGGCTTTGTTTTAGAAAATCATCATGCAGATTATCAAAAATATGTCTTTTTAAAGAGCCCACTTCCTAAAGAAATAGTTATTTCTGGATTAGAGCAAGAACCTAACCGAGTTGAATGGGTTGAAAATCGGATTGATTTAGATTATTCATTTAAAAATCATGCATTAAAAATTAAATTAGAAGAACCAGCTGATAATTTTAAGTGGCAGGTTTTGCGAATTCAGGCACACCGTCCGGAAGATGATATTAAAGAAACTAAGTTTTAAAAAAATAAAGTGAGTTTAGAAAATAACTTTCTCAAACTCACTTTTTTATCCTATTCTTGAACCACCATCATAAAATTTTCTAAACCGCTGTGCTTCTTTATCCAGCGTCAATTCATCATTCACTTGTGACAACTTATATCCGACAAAATATGGTGGTGCATTAAACCGCGTAATATATTTTGCACAAATACCCCCATCTTCACGCGGATAAAAGAATAAATTATACGAATCACACCGACCATCATACATAATATTAAGCATGTATTTAGCCGCACTTTGAATCCAATCAGCCCACAAATCAATGTTATTTCTCATTAGCGCATTAATATTGAGCTCCGTATAGCCTTGGATAGGATGTTGCGCAATATTTACTTCAACATTTTTATCTTGAAAAAGTGTCTCACCCTCAAAATTATTCTGATGAATGTATTTATAACCATCTTCATGCTCTAAGCCAACTATCTGCATGTGCGGATGAATCAAGGAGCCACCAGAATGTGGGCCATAATTCTTATACCAAAGAACTGAGCGATATTTCCCGCTTTTTTGCATTTGCTCTGCACATGACAAAGCAAAGCGAATCATCTTCCGATTTTCTTCTTTAGAATACGTAGTGATATCACCATGATGATCACTAGATTCGATTAATACTGTTTGCATTGTATCACGCAAAGTTGGGAATTTATTTTTTAACCAAATTAAGTCCCCGTCACGTTTATAAATATTTGTTAAATTAGCAGCATCACAAAATGGACAAACTTTTTTCTGTGCTGGCACCTTCTTGCGATACGATTGAGGTTTATCTTTTGCAATACTCATTTGAAAAACAAGTGGATCATTTTTCATTATTTCTACCTTCTCTTTTTTGTTTGTACTACTATAATCAAATTATAATTTAAATTTACTTTCTTTACTAACTACTGTATAGATGATAAACTGGTGGCTGGCAAACATTTATTCGATATCAATAAAAAGTTGGGTAATTAAAAAATGCAATCAAGAAAAGATTTAAGAAAACGTAATAATCGCAACAATCTCTTTCTAATTATTGGTGGATTAATTATTGTCCTTGCAATAATTTGTGGCGTTATCGTTCATAATAATCACGTTGCAAGTCAAGCCAAAGCTAGAAAGTTTGCTGTCACTCACTTTAATCCTAATGTCACTATTTACGGAGTTAAAGTTGGTAATCTAACTGTTAACAAAGCAACAGATAAAATTAATCAAAAAGCTGATAATACTGTCCACTTGAAGAATAAAAAAATTATTTTAAGCCGTGATAGTAGTATTAAGACGATTACTAAAGAGCAAGTGCAATCTTATTTTGACAAGCAGCACACAGCTATGCCAAATAAGAATAATTACAACTATACGTCTAAGGAATTTTCAACTGCTAAAGAAAAATTAACTAATATTAAAAATGCATCTGTCAATTATAATATTGCCGGTCATAAATATGTTCTTAAAGCTAGCGATTTAATCGATGAAGCAGTTTATACCAAAGGTAAATATAAATTTACCGATGTGAACAAACTCGATCAAAAACTTAACCAAATTAATGATGAAGTTGCAACTTTAAAGAAGAGTTACAAGTTTTCTGTTCCTAGTGGAAATAAGATAAACGGTAAAACAATTACTGTTAAGAACAAGAGTTACGGCTGGGCTATTTATAATAAAAAGGCTAAAAAAGCTATCGAAAAAGCATTTATGGATGATCAAAAAAATGTTGATGGTTCAAACTATCTCTATGGCCTAGGATACAGTACATATGCCCACGGCTACGGCAAAGGTAATAAAGGTATTGGGCAAAATTACATTGTTGTTTCTATTAAAAAGCAAGAAATTTGGGTTATCAGAAAAGGCAAACTAGCGGTTCACTTAACTGATGTAGTAACAGGAACATATACTGGTGGTAAAGGGAACCGAACTCCAACGGGCGTTTGGTACATTCAATACAAGGAATCACCAAGTGTTCTGCGCGGATTTAATGATGATGGTTCTAAATATGCTTCCAAAGTTCAATACTGGATGCCATTTACGTTAACTGGCTGCGGCTTCCACGATGCTAGCTGGCGCAGCGATTGGAGTAAAACTGCATATCTAAAGGGTGGTTCACATGGATGTGTAAATATTCGTCCAAGTGAAATCCACAATGTATGGCACAACGTCATTAAGGATGAACCTGTGATTGTTTATAACTAACAAAAAAAATAGAGCTCAAAAAGAGCTCTATTTTTTTGTCCTATTTTACGCCTTCCATCAAGATATTAATCTTCTTAACCAAGAAGAACATGATGATTGCAAAGACAACACTAACAACTCCAACTGCCATGAAGTATTGTACTTCCGTTCCAGTTGAATAAAATTTAACGATTTGGGCATTAATAGCTTGTCCAGTTGCATCCGCCATAAACCACATACTCATCATTTGTGATCTAAAAGCATTTGGAGCTAATTTAGTCGTAATTGACAAACCAATTGGAGAAATTAACATTTCCGCAATTTCAACTAAGAACCATGAGCCGACAAGCCAGAATGGACTAACTCTACCGCTAGTTCCAAAAAGAATTCCTGGTAAAGCCATCCACATGTATGAAAGGCCGGCAAAGACGAGCCCTGTTGCAAATTTTTCTGGTGCACTTGGCTGTTTTTTCCACTTATCCCATAATGCAACAAAGACTGGCGTCAAAATCATAATAAATAATGGATTTAATGACTGGAAGTTAGCTGCAGCAAAGTGCCAACTACCAATATGAAGAACTGTTCTTTGAGCAGCGAAGATGGCTAAAACAACTGAACCTGATTCTTCAATTCCCCAGAAAATTGCGGCAGCAAAGAATAATGGAATATATGCCTTTACCCTTGAGCGCTCAACTTTATCAACTTTAGAACTGCGAAGCATCGCTACAAAGTAATAAATTGGCAAAGCAATAGCTAAAATCGTTAATAGCGTAATCACATTATCGACATTTAATTGTCCAACTGAAGCCATTATGCCAAGCACAAAGGCAATTACTACAACTCCAATAACTACCCACTTAATAATATTTAAGAGATCACCTTTATCGATTGGATCACTAGGTGTCAAGCTATTAGTTGATAAGTATTTTTTACCACCTAAAACATATTGCACTAAACCGAAGAACATTCCGATTGCGGCAAGTGAAAAACCAGCATGGAAGTTCATTTCATTGCCAAAGATATGGAAGCCAAAGACTTGAGCTGCCCAAGGTACTAACCACGGAGCTAAAAATGATCCTAAATTAATCCCAAAAACAAAAATACTAAATCCAGCTTCTCTTCTTCGATCTTCTAGATCATATAAGCCACCAACCATATCAGAAACATTTGGCTTAAGTAAACCAGTTCCGACAACAATTAACGCAATCGAAATATACAAAGCAGTCTCACCAGCTGGTAAAGCTAAGACGATATGACCGAGCATGATTAGTACACCGCCATAAAAGACAGTTTTTCTTGAACCCCAGACACGGTCAGAAAGCCAACCACCAACTAAAGTAGATAAATAAACTAGGGAACCATAAATCGACATAATTGATGCCGCAGTTACCTGGCTCATTCCTAATCCACCTTTAGAAATTGCATAGTACATATAAAAGAGCAGAATCGCTCTCATTCCGTAATAACTGAAACGTTCCCACATTTCAGTAAAGAACAGTGTAGATAACCCTTTTGGTTGACCAAAAAAGGCTGTATCTGCATTATTTTTATTCATAAAAAAATTTAAACTCCCTTACAAAAAGTCAATATATTAAATAATTATACAGGTTCACAAAGCTGGACGTCAAAAAAAAGAATACTATACGTAAATATAGTATCCTTTTTGATTTATTTGACTTTACTGATTATAAAGCGGCTTTAACTGCCTTGTTGACAGCATCTTGCTCATCTTTAATAAGTTCAACTCTAGTTTCAATTACTTTAGTATCCATCTTAATTTCACGGTTTAATAATTGAACGTTAAGTTTTGGTTCAAAGAATTCTTTGAATTCCTTTAATCTTGCTTCAGTTCTAAAGACTCTAGAAATAACTTGAACGTAAGTAGCAAATTCCATGTCACCACCAACAGTCTTGTCAAGCCAATCCCAGTCTTCTCTGATCCAATCCCAAGCTGCTTGTTCACCTTTGTGGTTAGCTAAAATTCCAGCAAACCAACCACGCAAATCTTGTGGCTTAATTACATCTGAATTTTCAAAGTAGCTAATTACCTTGTTAATTTCAACTGGATCAATTGTCTTAGTGATAGCTGCACGAAGATCAGCCTTGTAAGCAGCATCAGCAGTAGTTTGATATTCCTTAATTAACTTAGCCATCAAATTATGACTACCAAAGTTCTTAACTTCACTGATCAAAACATATGGACGAACATCAGCATTCAAAGCATTAAGATCATCTTCATTTTCTTCATAAAGCTTGTGAGCCGCCTTAATTGATTCTGCATTTCCAGCATAAATGCTTGCACTCAATTCATATGGACGAATTTGAATATCATCATCATTTTCGCCCTTCTTTGGCATCCAGCCGAGACGAGCAACTTGAGCAGCTGATAACTTGTCATAAAACTTCTTCAAGTCCTCTTCAGCATCTGAACCTGGATCAACAAATTGACGCAACTTAGCAGCAGTTGTGTACAAGGCAGTAATTACTAATGCGGATTTTGAATCAGCAAACTTCACGAGCAATGGCACAATTTCTGCATAAGAGATTTGCTTACCTTCAGCAAGTAAACGCAAATCTTGAAGTAATTGCAATTTAGCAATTGGATCTAAATCGTTAAGTTCTGACATGATATCTTTCATCAATGTGTCATCATATTTAACGATAAAGTGTGAGCTGTTACCAACATTTAAGCGTAATGCATGACCAGCTTTAGCACGTAAGTCCTTGTAGTTTCCTAAATCAAGTTCTTTTTCAGACATAATCTTTGATGCATCAAAGTTAGCATTCAAAGGAATTTGCCAAGTTCTACCAACATCTTTACCTTCACCGATGAAGAATTGCTTTTGACTTAAAATCAAATGACCGTTGTCATCAATCTTAGCGCTAACGACTGGGTAACCTGGTTGTTTAAGCCAAGTATGCATAATCTTAGCAATATCCAAATCTGTAGCTGTTGAAAGAGCATTCCACAAATCATCCCCAGTTGCGTTACCAAACTTATGATGGTCAAAGTAATACTTAAGGCCCTTTCTAAGTGCATCATCACCAAGAAGAGCACGAACCATAACTAACATTCTTGAGCCTTTAGCATAAACAATTGCAGCATCAAAGGCTGAGTCGATATCAGCTGGATTATTAATATCCATTTGAACAGGTTGAACACCATCTGTTGCATCCCGGTTAAGAGCAGCTGGAGCTTCACTTGTTTGGAAAGTTTCCCAAATATGCCAATCAGGTTCCAAAGCATCAACTGAAAGATATTCCATCATGTTAGCAAAACTTTCGTTAAGCCATAAGTTGTCCCACCACTTCATTGTTACAAGATCACCGAACCATTGGTGAGCAAGTTCATGAGTAACAACAGTTGCGACATACTTCTTTTGTTCAAGTGAAGTATTATCTGGATCAAGTAAAAGTGCAGATTCACGGTAAGTTACAAGACCCCAGTTTTCCATGGCACCAGCTGAGAAGTCTGGTAAACCTAATTGCCATGAATGAGGTAATGGGTATTTAGTTTGATAAAATTCTTCGTAAAATTCAATTGCACGTTTAGCGATATCAAGAGCAAAGTCTAATTCCTTAGCTTTATGCGCCTTAGTAGCAAATACTCCCACCTTAACGCCGTCTTTGGTTTCAGTAATTTTAGATTGTAAATCACCAAAGGCAAAAGCAATTAAGTAACTGGACATGCGAACAGTTTCTTTGAAATAGTGAACGCCATTTTCAACTTTTTCTTCAGGCATATTTGCAAGAGCAATTTCACCAGGTTGTTCATCCCACTTAAGAGCTAAGCTGAAAGTAGCTTTAGCTTCAGGTTCATCAACGGATGGAAAAGCTTGACGAGCAAACGTGGTTTCAAACTGTGTACCAATAATTTGCTTCTTTTCACCATTGAGTTCGTAGTATGAAGGATAAATTCCCATCATCGTGTCAGTTAATGGTGCACTATAAGCAATCGCGATGGTTGTTTTTCCAGCTTTACCAAGTTCAATTTTAATAGCTTCATCTTTATCGCTAACTGTAAATGGAACATCTTTACCATCAGCTTTTACAGATGAAATCTTCATGAACTTTTGGTTGATCAATACAGTAGTCTCTTGTGCTTCACCAGTAATAGTTGAAGTACCTGTAATTGTTTTATTTTTCCGATCAACATCAATGTAGAGATCATAATGTTCTGGATGAAATGTTTCATAAAAACGTTTAACTGCCATCTTTATTCCTCCTAAATATTTAATTCACTTATAAATTTTACCAAAAAAGCACCTAAAACCATCAAAAATACGCATTATTTATAGATTGTAAGAGCTCCGTTGTCGTTTTGTAACATTACTGTCATATTTAGCTCGTACTATAAAAGCATAGTTAATTAAGAAAAAGTTAAGTTTTAAATTTTTAGGGAATGAATATTTTGAATAACGTTAAATCTAATTTTGTTAAATTATTTGCTGCATTAGTTCTTGCATTTATGGCAGTTGTAGCAATCCAAACCTTTACTACTAATAATTCAACTACACAAACTGTACAAGCTGCTAAAAGAAGAAAGCTTTCAAAGCGTGAAAGAGCTGCTAAGCGTTGGATCGCTATGCGTGAATCTGGTGGTAACTACCACGCAAGAAATGGTGTTTGCTACGGTAAGTACCAATTAAACATTGCTTACTTACACGGTAACTACTCAAAGAAGAACCAAGAAAGAGTTGCTGATAACTATGTTTACGGCCGCTACGGTTCATGGGTTAACGCTAAGAAGTTTTGGTTAGCTCACCACTGGTACTAAAATTAAATATTTCCTGAAAAAAGCAAAAAAATACAGCTGGAACATTGATCCAGCTGTATTTTTTATGCAAAATTATCTTTTTTAATAAAGCGATAAAGAGCAATCCCCATTACTAATATTGAACAAGCAATTGCAACATAAGCCATTGGGCCAATCGTAATTGCATTTGTTGCCGCAGCTCTAGTCATATTGTTTTCCATTGCATAAGCAACTATCCATTTTTTCATTAAATGCGGCGTCATGATAAAACTGACCATCGAAATAATCGAAGCAACTAAAGTCGCATTTCTAGCATATGGTTCTTTAAACAATTGAGCTAACACACAAAAAGCTGGTGCAAGCATTAAAATAAAAGTCCAAATAATAATCCAACGGCCAGAAGGCAAATTCATCATTTGTGCGCTATTAGTAGCATAACGATATGAGCTCCACAATTGGTTACCTGTCAAAGTATTTAACAGATTAAGGAAATAAGTTCCCTGCTGGCCATAACTACCACCTTGACTAGATAAGACACCTTCGATCATTTGCAAACTATCGGTTGAACCTGCAGAAGTAAAGTTTACACATACCACCTGCTTCATGTATGTAGATAAAAACATCAAAAGTGATCCACCTAGTTGCAATGCCCGCAACATACTCAACTTTCTTGATGCTTTCATCTTAAATTCAATACTTAAAACTCGATTAGGGTGATGGCTACGACCGATGATATAAATTCCGATCGCTACTAAAACTGCTAAAAGAGCTAAGCCCCACCACAGCTTAATCATGATCAAAAAGATCGCGATTACTAAAATAGCAACTGACACATACGGTCTATCAGAAAAGATTTTCCAAAAATTTAACTTTACGTGATGATAATCTTGGCGACTATTAACATTCATCAAATTACTTGTTTGCATTTGATGACTTCTCTTTTCCGCAAAATTTCGCCGATAATTTTCTTTTGTCTGCGCATACTTATTTTTTGCAACATCTGCATTATGGTCACCGTGCTCTTTTTTCATTCGGTATTCACGGCGTGACATATGTGCCATACAAAACACATCCCTTCTCTGAACCATTATCCTAGCACAAAATTTTAATAAAAAGAATTACTGAATTAATAGATTATGGTTAAATTTTCATGTGCTAAAATGAATATCAAAAGATTATTGAAAGAGATGTATTTTTTGAATCAAAAAGGGAGAGATAAATTCCCAGCTGGATGGCATATGGCATTTTATACCTTGTGGCTAGGTTGTTTTATCACAGGAATGGGGTATTCAATGACGATGCCGTTCATCTCATTGTTTATTTCCGATCTAGGCAATTATAGTAAATTTGAAATTAACCTTTATTCAGGTTTAGCTTTCGCAATGACCTTTATTGCCCAAGCAATTGTTTCACCCTATTGGGGTAGTCTAGCTGACCGCAAAGGAAGAAAATTGATGTGTTTGCGGGCCTCTGGGGTAATGGCTTTAACAATTACTCTGACTGGTTTTGCACCGAACGCTATCTATATCGTCATTATGCGCTTTATTCAGGGTTCGTTTTCTGGTTATATTAATAATGCCACCGCACTTATTGCGGGTGAAACACCGCATAATCGTAGTGGCTGGGTAATGAGTCAAATGATGACAGCTGGTACCGCCGGTAACTTAGTTGGCCCATTACTTGGAGGTATTTTATCAAGCTTTTTCGGTAATTTATTAGGTGGTGCCTGGGGCTATCGAATTCCTTTCTATATTACCGGTGTATTAATGTTTATCGTCTTTATCGGAACTTCATTTTTAGTTCACGAAGACTTCACGCCGATTTCTCGAGAAAAGATGAAGCCAATTGGTCAAATTATGAAGAGCTTGCCAAGCGTTAAATTAATTATTTTAATGTTTGTGACAACCATGCTGGTTCAATCTTCGACTATGTCAATTGATCCAATCGTATCATTATATGTCAAATCAATGATGCCTGGCAGCCGCGATATGGCCTTTGTCGCCGGAATCGTGGCCGCTACACCTGGTCTGGGAACACTAATTGCTGCTTCAAAGATTGGCCACAAAATGGACGAAATTGGCCCTCTGCGAGTCTTACGTTTCGGCTTAGTAATCGGTTTTGTCCTCTTTGTGCCAATGGCTTTAACCAATAATCCTTGGGTTCTTGCCGTTTTACGGTTTTTCTTAGGAATCGCAAGTGCAGGGATGCTGCCTGCAGCCCAAACTGTTTTGACGCTCAATACTCCTGCAGAAAGTTTCGGAAGAATTTTTTCATATAACCAGTCTTTCCAAGCAGTCGGCTCAGTTCTCGGCTCCTTAATGGGTTCAATGATTTCCGGACTTTCAAACTATGCCACTGTTTTCTGGATCACTGGTTTCACACTTTTACTAAACTTTATCTTAGTAGTTATTTTTGCTTGGGGTAAAAGCTATCGTCATTAATTTATTTTGGCGAGTTCTTGAGTAAAAATTCGGTACATTTGATGGTCAAACGCACACATGGTGATTTCCATTTCATAATCAGGATGATCTAGTAACCATTTTTTAGCAGTTGAAAACGCAACTTCAGCAGCTTGCTCAGCAGGATAAGCATATACTCCAGTTGAAATTGATGAAAAAATAATGCTATGTAAATCATACTTTTTAGCTAAATTAAGACTATTGTTGTAACAATTCGACAATAGTCTTTTATTTTCCGCTTGATCATGAAAACGATAAATTGGTCCTACCGTATGAATAATATATTTAGCTGGCAAATTATAGCCCTTTGTAATTTTTGCTTCACCAGTTTCACAGCCATGTAATGCCCGGCATTCCTCTAATAATTCTGGACCAGCGGCTGCATGAATCGCACCATCAACACCGCCACCACCTAATAAAGATTTATTAGCGGCATTTACAATTGCATCTGCCTTCATTTTTGTAATATCGCCTTGGACAATTTTTATTTCTGCCATTTTTCTCCTACCTTAAAACAACTTTTTAATAAGTAACTAAATTAATTTGAACAATATCACTGTTAGCCGAAATCTGGGCTAGTATTTGATCGTAATTTTCATCTTTTGGAATTTTAACCGTATAAATTGTGGTATAAATCCGATCGTCTCCGTCCATATCATCCTTATTAATATGAAAGTCATAATTCAAAATCTTAATATTATGATCGGCAAAATATTGGCGTAAGAACGAAATTGTCTTTTTACGTTCAAAATATTTGACCTCAATCTGCCGAACCCGTTTTCTCTTTAAAAAGCGATTTAATAAAACTAATACGGCAATTACCTAGACACTACTAGTTAAAGCAATTTGGTAGTATCCCATTCCGATCGCAATTCCCAGGCCCGCTGTAACCCATAAAGAAGCGGCTGTTGTCAGATCGGTAACGAAATGACGCCTAATAACGATTGTGCCAGCACCTAAGAATCCGATTCCACTAACAATCTGGGCAATTAAACGAGCCAGATCCGTTGTTACCGTCCCAATCAGTTTTGGATATGCTATGGCAGTTTTTAGCACTTGAACACAGATAACTTATTGGGTTAAACCTAATAAACAAGCACCCAAACACACTAAAATATGTGTTCTAATTCCTGCAGGACGATTTCGTTCTTCACGATTCCAGCCAATAATTCCTGCGATTAAAGTAGCTAGAACTAAGCGTATTACAATTTCATTTAAACTCAGCGTCATTTTTAATCCCTCAATTATTCCAAATACATGTCTCTGAACTGATCTAAATCACGCTGAGTAAAGCCTAATTCTTTTTTGAAGAAGGAATCAAAACTTCCCCAACCACTTCGAATCGTTTCCGTAATGCCGCGAATAGCGGTACCTTCACCTTTAGTGACATTCATCTTGGCAATTATACCTGAAATTTCATCTGTAGTAGGAAAATTCCTGGATAAGGCAAAATCATAGAGCGTATTGGTGAGCAAATAATCGCGCGCAATCGTGTCATCGTCTACACCTAGCGCCATTAGGATCAAAGCTGAGGTCATTCCCGTTCGATCCTTTCCCGCGCTACAGTGGTAAACTAGTCCTTCTTGACCAGGCAATTCAAGTAATTCCGCAAAAATTTTTGCAAATTCTTCTTGGCTATGCGTATTTAAAATTGCTCGCTGATATATTTGACCAATAAAATTATCTTTTAAATCTGGAAGATGATGAATAAATCTAAACAGCCTATTATTCGATTTATCATCATTAATGTCATTTGAATAAAGAGGTGCATCTACATATTTAACATGCTCCCATAAGTCATCAGGAGCTGAAGTCTTTTCATAGCTTGAACGCAAATCACAATCAACTGTAATTCGTAACTTAGTTAATTTAATTTTGTCCTTATAAGATAAAGAACTAAGAGAATCCGAGCGATAAATTTTATTCCATTTGACGCTCTGTCCTTTATCATTGCGATAACCACCGAGATCGCGAAAGTTTATCGGACCATCTAAAGAAACAATTCGATCATGTGTCAATCTATTTCACCTCTTGAATCTTACTAAAATCAATTATAACATCGCGCCCTTATTCACCATTAGCAAAGACTTCAGTAGCTTTAACTGCTCGTTTCCAGCCATGATATAAACGTGTTCGTTCTTTTTCTTCAATCTTTGGATCAAAGGATTGTCCAATTTTAGCAATTTCCTTCAATTCATCAATATCTTTCCAAAAACCAGTCGCAAGTCCTGCCAAGAAAGAAACTCCCATTCCTGTAGTTTCTAACACTTTAGCTCGTTCAATCTTGATTCCTAAAATATCAGATTGGAATTGCATCAAATAATTATTGTTCGAAGCACCACCATCAACACGTAATACCGGAATTTTAATCCCGGAATCGAGCTGCATCGTATCAACAACATCGCGCGTCTGATAAGCCAAAGATTGCAAAGTTGCTTTAATCAAATCATATTTATTTGTTCCACGTGTAATACCGAAAATAGAACCACGTGCTTCCGCATCCCAATATGGTGCTCCTAAGCCAGTAAAAGCAGGAACAACGTAGACCTCATTTTCTGATTTTGACTTAAAAGCTGCTTGTTCTGATTCAGAGGCTGTCTTAATCATCTTCATTGAATCACGCAACCACTGCACAGCAGAACCAGCAACGAAAACTGAACCTTCAAGCGCATAATTGATTTTGCCATCAATGCCGTAAGCAATTGTCGTTAACAAATTGTTGTTAGACGTGGTTGGCTTTTCACCAGTATTCATCACAATAAATGAACCTGTGCCATAGGTATTTTTAACCATACCTGGTTTTAAAGCTAATTGACCAAATAAGGCTGCTTGTTGATCTCCAGCCATCCCTGAAATTGGAACTTTACCACCAAAAAATGAATAAGGCGTAGTATGACCATAAACTTCTGAGTTAGAGCGAACCTCGGGCAAGATTTGCTTTGGGATATTCAATAATTTAAGAATATCATCGTCCCATTTAAGCTCGTGAATATTAAAAAGCATAGTCCGGGATGCATTAGTATAGTCAGTTACATGAACTGCACCTTCAGTGAGTTTCCAAACAAGCCAGGAATCAATCGTGCCAAATAATAATTCACCCTTTTCGGCTCTTTCTTGTGTGCCCGGAACATGATCAAGAATCCAGCGAATCTTAGTAGCACTAAAATACGGGTCAATTAACAAACCTGTTTTCTTTCGAATCATCTCACTGTAGCCGTCTTTTTTTAGTTTTTCAGCTAATTTAGTTGTCTGACGCGATTGCCAAACGACCGCGTTATATATTGGCCGGCCTGTTTTTTTGTCCCAAATAATTGTCGTTTCACGCTGATTAGTAATTCCGATCCCAGCAATTTGATCTGGGCGAATACTTGAAGAAATAAAGGCAGAAGCAATTGTTGTTTGTACTGTTTGCCAAATTTCTTCAGCATTATGCTCAACCCAACCTGGTTGAGGAAAATATTGTGGAAATTCTTTTTGACTTGCGGCAACTTCTTTTCCGTCGTGATCGATGATCATTGCTCTAGTTGAAGTAGTCCCTTCATCGATCGCCATTATATATTGTTCTGATTTTGTCATATTTAACCTCCGTAAACGCTTTCTTAAAAATAGTTTACTGTTTTATCGTAGATTTAAAAAGGTTTTTCTCACATTTTAATATTTATCAGTTATACTCTATATAATAAATTAGTTTAGATGAGGTGTTTATAGTGTTAAAGAAACAACCAATTGTAGTCACAATAGCTGGAACTGATAGCGATGGTAGTGCCGGTGTACCTGCTGATTTACACTCTTTTTATGCAAGAGGAGTTTATGGCATGGGATTAATGACCGCTGCAGTCGCTGGTAATACCACTGGAATTTATGCCCAACATGTTTTTCCTTTAGATTTCATTCAAAAACAATTCGATGTACTAGCTGCTGATTTTGACATTGGTGCCGCAAAAACAGGGATGGTTGCGGATTCTAAAGTAATGAATGTTGTTGCTGACAATTTAGAAAAATATGACTTTGGCAAAATTGTCATCGATCCGGTAATTTCAACTAAACACGGTAATACCTTAATGGATGACGATTCCTACAATACGTTCATTAAACGGTTAGTGCCGCTAGCCGATATCATCACACCCAATTTTTATGAACAAAGAAAATTAACTGGACTTGAATTAAACAGTATTGATGAAATTAAAAAAGGCGCTAAAATGTTGCATAAGATGGGGGCTAAGAATGTTTTGATGAAAGGCCGACATGACGGTGATCAAAAAGAAGTAACTGACCTTTTATTAACTGAAGGTGGGGAATTTTTAACCTTTACTAAACCGCATTTTATTACTGATCGTGTTAATGGAACTGGTGATACTTTATCGGCTGTGATTGCAGCTGAACTTGCTAAGGGAACACCATTAATTGAAAGTGTAAAGATTGCAAAAGACTTTACTTACGAAGCTCTTTCTCACCCGATTGCAGTTGGTTCTAAGTGGGGACCGATCGATCATTGGGCCGGACAGGAGAATACTCAACCATAAAATTTCTTTAAACGGTAAATAAAATGAAAAAGTCCATTTGTGGCCTTCGATAGCTATTTTATTAATATACTATCAAACAGGTTCAGATAGACTTTTTATTTTATATGGTATTCAATTTAATTTTTCTTTTTACCAGCAGCTAAACCGAACAAACTTGCTAAGTTAGCTAATAATAAGCCAATAATTCCAGCCTGATTTTGCCCTTCACCAGTTTTTGGAAGAGTTTCTACATCATTATTTTCTGTTTTAGCAGAAATTACTCTAGTGTTTGTTTTTGAAGAAGTTGAAACCTTTGAAACTGAAGTGGCATGTGGTTTTACAGTTTCTACATAATGATTTGTTTATGATTCTGCTGGAACATCACTAGGATGAGGAATAGGTGCATCTTCATTTGGAGTCGTTTCTGGAGCTGGAGTAACTTTTGTTACAGGAATTGGTTTAGTTACAGGATCCCAATCATTCCCTTAAATTTCCATTCACCATTTGCATATTTTATATTGTAAACCGGCAACATTGGAACTTTAACGGTTGAAGCTAATTTATCTTTTGAAATTCCTTGTGGTAAATATTCATCCCAAGAATCTTTACCATCTTTAGCTTGCCAATCACCATAAATTGTTTTGCCATTATTATCTGTAGTTTTTGTTCTTTCAAAAGTAACAGTTTGTGTAATAGTTTTTAAGTGTCCGCTCCAACCATCAATTCGACTTGGTGCATTGCATTATCATAAATTGTTCGAGTAATAGTTTTTGTTTCAACGTCTTTATTAGTAGGAGCAGCTTTAACATTTTCTTGAGCCTTTACTGTAGTAGTCTCTTCTTTAGTTTCAGTAGACGGCTTGATTTCTTGCTTACTATCAGTTGCTGCTGGTTCGTTTGTCCTCGCCCCTTGTGAAGATTCAGATGCAGTAGCTGTAGTATCAGCAAAAACTTGTTGAGAATTATTCATTCCAACAAAGAAAGTTCCAATTGCTACAGAAGCAGCTCCAATAGCTAATTTTCTAATTGAAAAACGTTGAATTTTATTAAACATCTTATCTATAATCTCCTTTTAATTACTAGTTGTTATGTTGCTTATAGTATAACGTTAGTTATTTTTATATTTCTAGAGTAGCTATAGTTATTTAATATTTAAGTGATATCCGTCTATTAAAATAACTTATTATGGCTGTAATAAAGCTGTTTTATAAACGTATAAAGTTTTAGTTATAATTAAGATAGTCATATTTTACTTATAAATTTATTTGTTATTTATATATAAATTACTGAATTATTTATAATGTTATTAATTACTAATCTTTTGTAACTGCTCTAGCTTTAGGCTATACTAAAAGCATTGAATAATTTAGATATAAGGATGATCAAAATGGCAGATAACTTAATTAAAATTGCATACTTATATGAAGATCTAATGAACACCTATGGTGATTCTGGGGATGTCAAAATCTTACGTTTTCTTCTTAAACGCGAAGGCTACGACTCCCAAGTTGACAACATTTCATTAGATGCGGATTTTGACGCTGATGATTACGATTTTGTCTTCTTTGGTGGTGGACAAGACTTTGAGCAAACCGTTGTTGCCAAAGATTTGCCTAGACACAAAGATACACTTGATAAATACATTAATGGTGGCAACCCAATGCTCTGCATCTGTGGCGGTTATCAATTAATGGGTGATTACTATAAAACCAGCTCTGGTGTAACTATTAAAGGCTTAGGTATCTTACCTTTGCACACTGTCTTTAAAGCTGATAAACGTATGATTGGCGATACCAAATATATGACCGAATGGGGCGAAGTCACTGCCTTTGAGAATCACTCCGGCCAAACATACTTTGACGATCCAGATAAACTTCATCCGCTTGGTGATATGATTGAAGGCTATGGTAATAATCCACAGGACAAATGTGAAGGTTTGCGTTACCGCAACTTCATTGGTTCTTATTCACATGGTCCACTGCTCAAAAACGTCAATGTAGCTAATTCCATTATGAAGATAATTATCGAACGTCATAATGAACGAATTAAGCAAGCAGAAAAAGTAACTGATTAAAAAAATACCCATTTTCTAAATTTTAGAAATGGGTATTTTCTTACTTTCTCTTTTTTATTTTCTTCTTCGGCATAATATTCAACGCCATCGCCGACAAAACAACTAAAATCGCCCCTATCCAATCCATCGGTTTCATTATTAAACCAAAAACTAAAACTGAACCAACTGTTGCCGAAAATGGCTCAAACGCATCAAGCAAGCTAGCTGTTGAAGGTTTAATAAAACGCAATGAATTAGTCATAAGCTGAAAAGGAATGATCGTACCAATTACAATGACCGCTACAGTGAGCAACCAAACTTCAGGCTTATTCGGAATCTTGGGTATTTGCGGATGGACTATTATTAAACAGATCCCTGCTGCTAAAAGTCCCCAACCAGTAACAACTAAACTCGAAACTCGTTTTAAAACACCAATTGGGATTAGAGTATTGGTTGCAACTCCCACTGCTGAAAGTAACCCCCAGAAGAGGACTTCCGGCGTAATTGCAAGCGAATTAAAATTACCATGCGTTGCCAGCAAAACAACACCGATAAAGGCACTAATTGCCGCAAGAATATCAATGTTCCGCATTACCTGCTTTTTTGTAATTGCTAGATAAGCCATTACAAAAAATGGCCCAACAAACTGTAAAATCGTCGCAATTGATGCATTTGCTTTTTGCACCACAATAAAGTAAAAAAGCTGTACAGGTAACAGACCAAAGACACCGTACTCAATAATTACCCAGGCATCGTGCTTGTTTTTCATTGTTGCAATCGGTTTATGCCCGATAAAACCCGCTGCAATTAACAAAATAATCCCGGAAGTGATCATTCTAATCTGCGATAACCACATCGGCGTAATTTCAGGACTGATATTAAACAGAGCTTTGGCAAATAAACCCGAAATCCCCCACATTACGCAAGCAAAAGCTGCTAAAAAGGCCCAAAGACGGCGCTGTTTTTGCGTTACCATATTTATTCCTCCAAATTTTCATTAACAGTAAATATGATAGCACATAGCAAGGCTTATACTTGATTATTAAGGCAGAGAAATAAACTAGCTCCGAAGAAAAGAATGCTTAACAATAATGTAACCCAGTGAATTGGCCAAGTTGCAATTAAAATAGCTGTAAGAACAATGCCGACAATTTCCATTTTAATAATTACGCGTCTTTTGCCCATTAAAATAGCGGCAATAATTCCGAAAACGATTAAAAAATCGCCAAAATAAGCATAATTAATTAAAGTATGGAAAACATCATAATGCTTAAAATTATCAGTAAAATATACGTATGATTGTGAAAATAGAAAATCTGCCACTCCAACGCCAAAAAATACGAGAACTATTTCAAAGAAGCGATAAAGTGACTTTTTAGAAATCCGATAAGATAGTTTTTCTCTTAAAGTTTCTTTTTGTCGTTCATCTACCGGGAGTTTCCCTTTAGCTCTTAAATAGATGCCGCTAATCCAGCCAGCGATATTATAAAGAAGGATAATGATAAATTGACCTACTAAAAGATGCATAAATAAGGCAAAATTAAAAAGTAAATAATAAAGTAATAAAGCCACATATGCACATTCAAAATATAGAAAAGCCTTCCCCCAGAACCTTTCTTTCAAAAAATTCTTGGGAATATTCTTCTCATCCATCTTTTTATCATCCCTTTTAGTTAAATTTATATGATAAAAGAATTATACAACTAGTTTGATTTTAAAAAAAGACTATCAAAGAAAATTTTGGTAACAAAAATAGCACCTTAAAGTGCTATTTTTCTTTATTCAAAACAAACGGACTAAGCAGTCCCACTAATAATCCATAAATAAAGTACCAGCGATAAATATCAGCTTGTTCAGGATGGCGAATCCATAAAATAAACGCCATCACTGCCAATACTCCTCCTAAATAAATAGTCGAAGAAAAATGTTGGTTCGCAAAGAAACTGATTGCTGCCCCTAAAGTTAAAAGTAATAAAATTCCAAACACAACTACAATTAACGGTCCTTTTGTTTGGATATCAAAGTCAAGCATTCGTGTTCCAGTAAATAATTGCCAAACCATAAATCCTGCTAATATTAATCCCAAGACAAGGACACTGATTCTAATAATTAAGGAACTAGTTTTATTCATACATGCGCTTCCTTTCAACTCTGTTATTAGCACAATTATAATTGATTTTACGCATGTACTGAATATATTTCTATTTTTCTAATATAAATAAAATATGATTTTAAATTAATCTAGCCCACAATTCTTAAAAATCTCATTAACATGACGCAAATGATAATGATAATCAAACGCATCATTTAAATCATCTTCAGATAAATAATTCATAATTTCACTATCTTCGATTAATTTTCTAAACGAAGTTTGTGTGTCCCATGCTTTATTAGCTTGTTTTTGCACCATATCATAAGCTTTTTCACGTGAAAGGCCTGCTTCATCAATTAATTTCAAAAGCACACGTTGCGAGTAAATTAAGCCATATGTGCGGTCCATATTCTTAAGCATCGTTTCTGGGAAAACATCCAAATTACTTAAAATTCGGTTAAAACGATGCAGCATATAGTCGATGCCAATGGTGCTATCAGGTAAAATTACCCGTTCAGCACTTGAATGGGAAATATCACGTTCATGCCACAATGCAACATCTTCATAAGCAGTTACAATGTTGCCGCGCAAAACACGCGCCATTCCACATAAATTCTCTGATCCGATTGGATTATGTTTATGCGGCATCGCTGAAGAACCCTTTTGTCCTTTACGGAAGTGTTCCTCAACTTCATGAATTTCACTACGCTGAAGTCCACGAATCTCTGTTGCCCAGTTTTCAATGCTAGTAGCGATAAGTGCAATCGTTGCAATATATTCAGCGTGTAAATCTCGTGGTAAAACCTGACTAGTAATTGGCTGCTGAGTTAAACCCAGTTGTTTCATCACACTAGTTTCAACTGCAGGTGGAACATTGGCAAAAGTACCAACGGCACCAGAGATTTTACCTGATTCGACACCTTTAGCTGCATGTTCAAAGCGGTCAATATCACGATTAATCTCGGCATACCAACGAGCTAGTTTAAGACCAAAGGTAGTTGGTTCAGCTTGCACACCATGTGTTCTACCCATTTCAACGGTATATTTATACTTCTTAGCCTTTTGGGCAATTGTCTTTTTTAATTTATGAAGATCTTGGCGAATAATCTCATCAGCTTGTTTCAAAATATAGCCTTGAGCAGTGTCAACTACATCAGTTGAAGTAAGGCCAAAGTGAACCCATTTCTTTTCATCGCCTAGACTCTCAGATACAGTACGAGTAAAAGCAACCACATCATGGTGGGTAATTGCTTCAAGTTCAGAAACACGCTCAACCGTAAAAGATGCGTTTTTAGCAATCTTTTCAGCATCTTCTTTTGGAACTTCGCCAAGTTCTGACCAAGCATTAGTTGCCGCAACTTCAACCTTCAACCAAGCAGCATATTTATTTTTTAATGACCAAATTTTCCCCATTTCAGGGCGTGTATAACGTTCAAGCATAAATTACATTTCCCATGGATTCTTTAAAACGATGGTTTGTTCACGATCAGGACCAACTGAAACTGTGACAAGTGGCACACCAACAAGTTCAGAAACGCGGTTCAAGAATTTCTTAGCGTTTTCTGGCAAATCTTCATACTTCTTAACCTGTGTAATATCTTCATCCCATGCAGGAAGTTCTTCATAAACAGGTTTACATCTGTATAATTCCTTCAAACTTGCTGGGTAATAGTCTATCTTTTTACCATCAAGTTCATAAGCAGTTGCAATCTTAATTTTGTCAAAGCCTGAGAAAATATCAAGTAAATTCAAGCTCAAACCATTAATACCTGAAACACGCTTGGCATGACGAAGAGCAACTGAATCAAACCAACCAACACGACGTGGACGACCAGTTACAGTACCGTATTCATGAGCAGTATCACGAATGCGATCACCAACTTCGTCAAGAAGTTCAGTTGGAAATGGACCTTCACCAACACGAGTGGTGTAGGCCTTGCAAACACCAATTACAGTGTTCAAGCGGTTAGCGCCCATCCCGATACCTGAGCAAATTCCACCAGAAATAGTGTTTGAAGAAGTTACATAAGGGTATGTTCCTTCATCAATATCAAGCATGGTACCTTGTGCACCTTCAAAGAGCACCTTTTCACCATTATCAAGGGCATCGTTAACAAGAACAGAAGTATCAGTTACATACTTCTTCATCTTTTGGCCATATTCATAGTATTTGTCAAAAATGTCTTCGAATTTAAGAGCAGGCTTACCATAAACCTTAGTAAATAATTCATTCTTAACTTTTAAATTAAGACGTAATTTTTCTTCAAAAGTATCTTTTTCAAGTAAATCACAAACGCGAATACCAATTCTTGAAGCCTTGTCCATGTAAGTTGGCCCAATACCATTCTTGGTAGTGCCGATCTTCTTGTCACCCTTAGCTTCTTCTTGATATTCATCTTGCTTAATATCGTAAGGCATAATGACGTTGGCACGATTAGAAATTCTCAACTTGCTGGTATCAATACCATTCTTTTCCAAGTTGTCTAATTCGCCAAACATTACTTCGGGGTTGATTACTACGCCGTTACCAATTACGGCACCCTTTGATGCAGCAAAAATTCCTGAAGGAATCAAACGCATTTTGAATTCTTTACCGTCAATTTCAATAGTATGACCAGCGTTATTTCCCCCATTAGAACGAACCGCCATTGAAGCATCTTTACTTAAGAAATCAGTAATCTTTCCTTTACCTTCATCGCCCCATTGGCTTCCTACAACTGCAACTGCTGTCATTTTCATTCACCTCATAAATTTTCTCTATCAATGTTACGTGAGCTATTCTAACAATCTAAAAAATAATAGTCAACGCCAAAAGCGAATATTTTTATTATCAATTATTTTCATAGTTCGAATTTTTATTGACAGGATTAATTAAATATTTTATAGTTACATTCGTTGAAAAATTATTGAACGAAAAAAGAGGAGATTTATAGTGAGTAATTATTTCAGCATGGAAGCTTTTGATTATGATGATATCCAATTAGTACCAAATAAGGGAATTATCAAAAGCCGCCGTGAAGCTGATACAAGCGTAATGTTCGGAAATAGAAAATTTAAAATTCCAGTTGTACCAGCAAATATGGAAAGCGTTATCGATGAAAAATTAGCTATTTGGTTGGCTGAAAATGGTTACTACTATGTCATGCACCGTTTTGAGCCGGAAAAGCGTGCTGATTTCATTAAAATGATGCATGAAAAAGGTTTGTTCGCCTCAATTTCAGTTGGAATTAAAGACAGTGAATATCACTTTATTGATCAATTAGTTAAAGAAAATTTACATCCTGAATACATCACCATCGATGTCGCACATGGTCATTCAGTTTTCGTCATTAAGATGATCCATTATATTAAGGAAAAACTCCCAGAATCATTTTTGACAGTTGGCAATGTGGCTACACCAGAAGCTGTTCGTGAGCTTGAAAATGAAGGTGCAGATGCGACAAAAGTTGGTGTAGGGCCTGGCCGTGCTTGCATCACTAAACTAAAAACTGGCTTTGGAACTGGCGGCTGGCAACTGGCAGCTCTGAGAATGTGCTCTAAAGTTGCACGTAAACCTTTAATTGCAGACGGTGGTATTCGTCATAATGGTGATATTGCAAAGTCCGTCCGTTTCGGCGCTAGCATGGTGATGATCGGTTCAATACTCGCTGGTCATGAAGAATCTCCTGGTAATGTCATCAAGATTGATGGCAAGACATACAAACAATATTGGGGTTCTGCCAGTGAAGTACAAAAAGGTGCTTATCGTAATGTCGAAGGCAAGCAAATGTTAGTACCTTATCGTGGTTCAATTAAGGATACTTTGAAGGAAATGCAAGAAGATTTACAATCTTCAATTTCATACGCTGGTGGTCGTGATTTAAATGCTATTAAGTTAGTCGATTATGTTATTGTAAAAAATACCATCATGGATGGAGATAAATAGAAAAAGAGTTTGGAAAAATATTTCCAAACTCTTTCTTTTTACCAATATCTATTAGTCAAAGTTTCAACTTTTTGCTTAGCAATCATATAGTATCCAACTGCCGCAATTGACCATCCCCATACAAGGTGACCTAAAAATTCTGACAAATGTTCTGCGAATGGCATTTGCCAAGGAGCTGATTAACTGTTAACAAAAATATGGAAACCTGTAGAAAATTATAGAAATATTTGTCATAATATTCATCAGAAAGTTAAACATGGAAGTGGATATTATGGCAGTTTTAAAACCTAAAGATGTCGCTGATCGTTTAGGAATAACCACTAGAACCCTCCAAACATGGGATCGAAAGGGTATTCTTAAGGCTAAGCGCTCACCTACTAATCGCAGATTCTATACAGAAGACCAAATAAATCAATATTTGAACAAAGATAGTCTAAGCTCAAATAAAAAACAAGTTGCTTATGCCAGAGTATCAACTTCTGGTCAAAAAGATGACTTAAAAGATCAATTAAGCTATATTCGACAATACGCTAACGCACAAGGTATCGTATTAGACGAAGAAATAAGCGATATTGGCAGCGGCTTAAACTATAAACGGCAAAAATGGAATA
>JAHLFT010000085.1 GCA_018883635.1 Candidatus Lactobacillus pullistercoris | reverse complement strand
GGAGATGGCAATAAAGTAACTGGTGTGAAATATAAGGACAAAGAAACTGGTGAAGAAAAAGAAGTTAAAGTAGCTGGTGTATTTATTTATGTTGGTATTCAACCACAAACGGATGCTTTTAGAGATTTAGGCATTACTGATGAACAAGGCTGGATCTTAACTGATGATCATATGCGTACTAAAGTTGATGGGGTCTTTGCTTTGGGTGATGTTCGAGCAAAAGAACTTCGTCAAATTGCAACTGCTGTCGGTGAAGGAAGTATTGCTGGTCAAGAAGTATATAACTATTACCAAGGTCTTGATGAAGATTAAGGCCATAAATGAAAAGCTGTCTATCATTGATAGACAGCTTTTTTGCATATAAAATTGTTTATATTGTGAAAGAATCAATAAATTATTTACTTAGGTAATAAATTATTCAGTAATAGCGGATTAATTAGGATTATGATACAGTATTTGTGAATAGAAAAAGTGGTGAAAAATATGACAACAATTAAAGAAATAGCTGCCAAAGCTGGATTTTCACCGGCAACTGTATCACGCTTATTAAATAATGATCCGCGTTTGTCAGTTACTCCTGAAACGAAAAGTAAGATATTGAAAGTAGCCAATGAATTAGGATATTTTAAAAAGATTAATAATGTAAGTGACTTAAAGCCTGAAATTGCATTACTTTATCGAGTAAATGGAAATGAACAACTTCAGGATGAATATTTTTCTTTTTTACGGGATGCTGTTAATAAAGTAGGAAAAGAAAAAGGTATTAAATTAACTTTATTCACTGAATTGAATGAGTTAATACAACAAGCCTCAATTTTTCAAGGTTTTATCGGAGTAGGAACAGCTGAACTTACCTATAAAGAATTAAAGAAACTACACGATGTTTTACCCAATGGTGTCTTTATTGATATTAATCCGGCTCCAGAGCTGTTTGATTCGGTTCAGCCTAATCTAGAATTAACGGTACAGGATGCAATCAAGGAATTAATAGCGCATGGTTATAACAATTTGGGCTACATCGGTGCTGAAAGTTTTACTTTAGATCATAAATCGCAACGTGATATTCGAGAGATTACTTTTACGGAGTATTGTAAAACCCGAGGGATAAAGAATATTGAAGTATTTGCCAAAGGAATTGTTAGTGTTAAAAATGGTTATAATTTAGCAAAAGAAGTAGTTAATAAATTAGGGAAAAAGTTACCCGATGCCTTTATTATTGCTTCTGATACACTGAGTGTGGGTGTTTTGCAGTATTTTAATGAGGTAGGAATTAGAGTCCCAAAAGATACTGCTATTATCAGTATTAACAACAGTGATGTCGTAAAGTATGTTTCACCACCACTAACTTCGTACAATATTGATCAAATTGCTTTAAGTAAATTAGCAATTTCCGTTTTACTTATGCGAATTACTAACTCAGAGTTACCGCAGGTGCATTTAACCATGAATACTAATTTAGTTATAAGAAAAAGCTTTAACTAAGTGCATTAAAAATTTAATACACTTTTTTATAAAAAAGTAGTAAATTTATTTACTAAAATGATAAATAGTTTTATAATCATTTGTGAAAGCGATTACATATAACTGATTGATTTACGAGGTAAAAATTATGAATAAAGATGAATTGATTAAAAATTATCAAAAAGTATTTGGTAAAAATGAAAAAGATGTATTTTTTTCACCAGGCCGAATTAATGTAATTGGAGAGCATACTGATTATAATGGTGGCCATGTTTTCCCAGCAGCTATTAGCTTAGGTGTTTATGGTGTTTATGGGCCAAGAAATGATAATAAAGTTTGTCTTTATTCAGGTAATATAGATGGTGAAATTGTAGAATTTGACTTAAATGACGATACAGTAGAAAAAGATGATCGATTCTGGGCAAATTATTTTAAAGGAATGATAACTTATTTACGACAAAGAGAGGATGGAAATAAGATTAATCATGGCTTTAACCTATATATTAAGGCTGATTTACCTTCCGGATCTGGTTTATCTTCAAGTGCAGCCATTGAAATGTTAATGGGGATGATCTTAAAAGATGAATTTGATTTAGATATTAAACGACCAGCCTTAGCCCGACTTGGTCAAAAAACAGAAAATGAGTTTGTTGGCTTAAACTCGGGAATTATGGATCAGTTTGCTTGCATTATGGGTAAGAAGGATAGTGCTATTTTTCTTGATTGCAACACCATGGAATATGAATATATGCCTCTTAAGTTAGGAGACTATGAAATTATTATTATGTCTACCAATAAAGAGCATACACTAGCCGATTCGGCCTACAATGATCGGGTGAGAGAATGTAAGAATGCCTTAGAAAAATTACAGACTGAGCTTGATATTACTTCTTTAGGTGAATTAGATAGTCAGACTTTTGATGAATATGCATATTTAATTAATGATGAGACAGAGATAAAACGTGCTCGTCATGCAGTTAATGAAAATGAAAGAACGATCAGAGCAACTAAGGCTATGAAGGATAATGATCTTGAAAAATTGGGTCATTTGATAAATGCATCTCATGTTTCTCTCCACTATGATTATGAAGTAACAGGTAAAGAACTGGATACGCTAGCAGAAGCTGCTTGGAAACAAGATGGTGTTTTAGGTGCCAGAATGATTGGTGGCGGTTTTGGCGGCAGTGCAATTGCAATTGTGAAAAAAGATAAAGCAGAAGCTTTTAAGAAAAATGTGGGTAAAATATATCGCGATAAAGTAGGCTATGATGCAAGTTTCTATGACGCAGAAATTGTAGATGGAACTAAGAAAATTTAAACTTAAGGGGCTACAAAAATGAAAGTTATTGAAAAATTTGCGCATGAAGTGATTGATAGTGGAACATATAAAGAATTAGATTATGTTTACCTAGTTAATAAAATTAAGGTTTTGGTAGGGGATGAAGATGAAGAATATGATGGAAATCTCTCACCGGTAAAGCAACTTGTTCAAATGGCTGTGGACCATAAAATTATCCCTGATGATATTACCTCACGTGAAGTTTTGAATGATGAATTATATGATTTGAAAATGCCAATACCTTCAAAGGTAAATGAAATTTTCTGGGAAAAGATGCAAAAGTCGCCTAAGAGTGCAACTGATTGGTTTTATAGACTTTGTGTTAAGAATAATTATGTTAAAAAAGAAGCTATCGCTAAAAATATTGTTTTTTCCGGAAAAAGTTCTAAAAATCATGAATTAGAAATCACCATTAATCTTTCAAAACCTGAAAAAGATCCTAAAGCAATTGCAGCTGCAGCTCATAATGTGGAAAATAAGTATCCAAAATGTGCGCTGTGCTTAGAAAATGAAGGCTATCTAGGTGGATATGGAAAAAATGCTCGCAGCAATTTGCGAATAATCCGGATGATGATCGGAGGACGACCTTGGGGCTTTCAATATTCACCGTATGCCTATTTTAATGAGCATTGTATTTTCTTGGATCAAAAACATATTCCAATGATTATTAATCAACAAACTTTAATTAATTTAGTTGATATCGAAAAGCAGCTACCTGAATATTTTGTTGGTTCAAATGCAGACTTACCAATTGTTGGTGGTTCAATGCTAGCTCATGAACATTACCAAGGTGGACGTCATATTTTTCCAATGATGAAGGCTAAAATTAAAAAAGAGATTTATTTTGAAAAATATCCTGAAGTTAAAGCTGGCATAGTCGATTGGCCAATGAGTGATCTGCGCTTAATTAGTAAAAATTCGTTAGATTTAATTGATTTAGGTAGTAAGATTATTAATTTTTGGGATCATTATAGCGATCCCGCTCGTCAAATTAAGGCTTTTGAAGGTAATAGTAAACATCATACTGTTACGCCAATCATGCACCGTAAGGGAAAAAGTTTTATTTTAGATTTAGTTCTTCGTGATAATAATACTAGTGATGAATATCCACTAGGAATTTTCCACCCACATGCTGAGCTTTGGCATATTAAAAAAGAAAACATTGGTTTAATCGAAGTAATGGGTAGAGCAATTTTACCTGGAAGACTTAAAGGAGAACTAGAGGAAGTTAGGAAGTATTTACTTAATCAAAATAATCAAATAGCTGATAGTCACCTTGATTGGGCTAGAAAACTAAAAACAGATTCTCAGATTACCAAAGAAAATGTTGACCAGATTTTACAGCAAGCTTTAGTCGAAATATTTGATCAAGTACTCGAGTGTGCGGGTGTTTTTAAGAATAATGAAGATGGAGAAATAGGTTGGCAAAAGTTTACTGATGCTTTAATAAGCGAGGTAGATAGGTAAATGAAAACTAGTTTTAAAAAGTATGGACGTAAAGATAGCCAAGATTTGTGTGAGATCAGCCTTGAAAACGATTATGGAATGCAAGTTAATATTCTTAATTATGGCGCCACTTTAGAAAAAGTCTTACTGAATCAGGAGAATATGATTTTAACTTTGAATAGTCCAGAAGATTATTCAAAAGAAAGAAATTTTTTAGGTGGGACCGTTGGCAGAATTTGTGGACGCGTTCGGCTAGGTCAATGGAAACATGGCAACCAAATATATCAACTTCCTCAAAATGATGGAGAAAACCACATTCATGGTGGTATTGGAACTGATATGAAAAT
>JAHLFT010000084.1 GCA_018883635.1 Candidatus Lactobacillus pullistercoris | reverse complement strand
AAATCAAAGTTAAGGGAGATCTTACGATATGAAAAGTATACCGCAATTTAATTACGAAAAGGACACCAATTCTTTAATTTCTTCTTTTGTTAGACTAATAGGTCTAGCTCAGTTGAGTAAAAAGGCCAACTAAGGAGAATTATCTCTATAGTTGTGTAGTCCAAGCAGAATATCAAGGCCATGTTTTCCCGCTTAAACTGGTTTTTGCCCCTAATCGTGGTAAAGGGAAGCAATACTTGGTTCTAGCTTCTACCAATGTTTCGCTGCATCCAGAAGGAATCGTCCAATTGTATGGGCGCAGATGGCAGATTGAAACCTACTTTAAGACAGCCAAGCAATATCTAGCTTTAGATAAGTCACAAATTCAAAGCTATGATGGACAATGTGGCTATATTGCCGTTACTGCGTTGACCTATGATCTTTTAGCTTGGCAAGAAAGACTAAATACAGACGATCGAACCATTGGGGGATCTGTTTTATTTGATGAACGATGCTTTACCGGACTTAGCGTTTGAGGAAGCATTGGTCTAACTGATGTCAGTCTTGAAAGAAGCAGAAGTAAAACTGACAGATAAAATTACTAAGATAATTGAAGAATCTATATCAAGGCTGCCTAAATGTATTCAAAATGTGTTGTGGCAGCCGATGTAAAAAATAATTTAAGAAGCAAAAAGCCGGATACCATGAGGTATCTGGTAAATTTTAGTGCTTTCAACTTTCAGTATGTAAAATATAAAAATGCGTACAAGAATATTTATATTGGCAGAGACAAGATAAAAAACGTCAAAAAGAATTAATAAACTTATTTCAGATACTATTCGTCATCCATTTACAAGATTAGGTGATCCAAAGCCACTGCAACATGAATTGATAGGCTATTGGTCCAGGAGAATTAACCGTAAGGATCGTATGGTCTATATAGTTTATACTGATAGAATAGAAAGTATTCAGTTAAAACAACATTATTATTAGCAGTAGCAATTACTTTGTTAGCTTTTGGCTTCCCATTTTCGTCAACGTGTCTAATGTAGGTATCAGATAATGGGGCGTAGTGAAGGGCAAGTTCAATATCTTTGTCGCCAGTCATAATCGCACCACCATTAGAAGTGACTTGTGAAAATGTTTTTGCAATATCGTCATAGTTTAATAATTTAAAACCAGCGATGTCATTGTAGATAAATGGGCGAGTGGTTGCAGTATATGAACCATATTTATTAGTAAAAGTGTGATCAATGTCAATTGCTTGACCATCTTTAAATTCACCAGAAAATTCTGGGATATATTCGTATTTATTAGTTGAACGAGTTAATTGGTAAATAGCTTTACCGGTGTAGTCGTTGATATATTTAATCGTAACTTTATGAGTGTCTTCTTTTGGATCCTTAGTAGAATCTTTAACCTGTTCAGCTGGCTTTGCGACTGCTTGATTGGTATTAGCAGCTTCTTTATTTACATCTTGAGCTAATTTTGGAGCATCTTTAGCTTCTTTTTATGCAGCTGCTTGAACTTGACTATCATTCTTGGCTTGAACAACGACTTTATCTAAATCTTTGCTTGCAGTTTCAGCATTCTTATTTGAAGCTTGTGCAGCATCTGCTTGATTTTCGGCATCATTAGTCTTAACAGTATCGGCCTTTGCTTCATTGCTGTTTAAAAAGGCCATTCCGATTAAAACGGAAGCAGCACCGACTGTTAATTTACGAATTGAATATTTTGGGATTTTTTTCTTGAACATATACCTATATCTCCACTCTATTTATACTCTATAATTTATGAACACATAACTTTTTTCTTAATACTTGAATAATAACGCTAGTTATTTTGAAGTCAAAAATTTTTTTGAGATTTAGGTAAATTAACTTTTAATTAAGAAATAAAAAGTGCCTGCTTTCCTTGCTGCACGTAGCTTTTCTCGATTCCAGACCAGCTAACAATTTTATTTTTTACACCATATGGATCATTAACTGTGACTGTTCTTTTATTGTTATTATATCCCGTAATTACACAGGCATGCGAAGAAGGCGTGACGTGGACAATGCCATCGCGTGTATGCCAAGTTTGCATGTCATGTACTGGCTTATAATTTAAAGTCGTGATAATTAAAACAGGGTGACCGCTAGAGACCAATTGAATAATTTGCTCAAAACTGTCACCTGTGGCGTTTTGAATGCGGTCAGTATACTTTTGCGCAACATTAAAAAGCGGCTCGTTATAAACGCACCAGCCGCCATTTTTCTGGCTCATGTAACCGACGAAGCCTTTATTCGGATTGCCGCGATAATTGCCATCATATGAAGATACATGTGCAATTTTTTGTGCTAAATCTTCTTTAGTGACCTTAATACCGTAGTAATTAAGGAGCATTGCCAGCGAAGTTACTTCACAACCATTGGGTAGATCAGGCATTTGGTTCTCAATCGGGACATTTAATTGTTGTTCAGGTTTAATCGGTGGCTTTATTTTAAAATAAATTACTAGGCCCAGCAGGATAGTTAAAGCAGCAATAGCAATTACCCGCAGGATCATTTGTTTTTTCTGATTTTTGCGATTCATTCTAGTATTTCTCGTTTCCATAGTTAGTATTTAAACACGTTCGAATTGATTACTCTAGTAAAATAAAAGAATGTTAAATTATCTTAGATAAGTAATATGATAATTATTGTATTTAATGTCAAAGTTAGGTATGGTAATAACGTAGATATACAAGAATTTTAAAGCGAAGGATAATTTGTTTTGAAAATTAATTTAAAAGACTTAATTGATAAAATTGAAAATGAAGATTATATCCAGGATCTAGAAACGGTGAAGTATGCCGATGTCAGCAAGTCCAAGGCTAAGCTTAAGACATACGCAACTAAGATGATTAAAGAAACCGTTGCCGGCATCAAGCATAATTCATTAGTTCAAACGCAGCTTGCCCTTGATGGCCGCAGACCGGTGACTTTTGCGCTAGAAACAAATATTATTAACTTGCCTTTTAGCAATTACAAGAAGATTTCTAACTTCTTTGAAGAAGAAGAAGATTACGAGATCAATGTTTATTTTGAAACTAGATCCGATTTTGTAAATGCTTCTAAGTTTAGAATTGACCAACTTGCCACTGATGAAGAGCTTGTTAGTGATCCAGACAAGTTTATTGATATTTTGGTGGATAATATTCAAGAAAAGTTACAAGTGATCCGTGAATATAAGAAGCCTGAAACAAAAGAAACTAAGAAGACAACGAAAAAGAAAACTAAAACTAGTAAAAAATAAAATAAGAGATTGATATCTAGGCGTTTAAGTAACGAAGATGTCAATCTCTTTTTTTATCGTAATCTTTATTAATCTTTTTTATTATATTTGGTTAAGGCATTCCGGTTAGAGTAGAAGAAGAAGTCTTCAAAGTTCGCACTCTTAATTAAACCTTTTTGAAGAGTTTGACTAACACTATCTTCATCTTCTTGGTAAAGAGTAGGGAAGCCTAAGTTCATAAAGTTCTTGTTCAAAGTGTAGTGGAAGTAATGCTTAGCATCATCAGCCCAGCCGACTTTAGTATATTCTTTATCAATAACTTCTTCGATGATTGAAGCAATTTCTCTAACAAAAGCGTTAGTCCATCTTTCGATTTCTTTTTGCTTTGTTTCATCAAGATCAGCTGCTTGAATTCTGAATTTAACACCAGGATACATAGCGTTAAATGAGCTTGAACGAATTGCCAATTTAACTACTTTAGCAGTTCTAATTAATTTACCTTCGCCAAATAAACGAAGTGGTGCGTAAAAGCCCACATGGTAAAGCGCCATTTCCATAAAGGATAGGGCAATCTTTCTTTGCCACCATTCGCCATTTTTGTAAATGTCTAAATACTTAGAAGCAATCTTTTGGAAAGTTTCCTGCTCATTAACCCATGTGAAGTAAGAGTTAATCTCGCTTGGATTAGCTAAGTTTTGAATTACATTGCTGTAGCTCTTGTTGGCAATCGCTTCTAGATAACATAATGCGGTGTAAACAGAATATCCTTGTGAAGTAACAGTATCTTGCTTGGTTGCATCATCACCAAATTTAACTTGGATCGTTGATAAGAAAGCAAGTGCTGCAAACGCACGAAGAACTGCTTCTTTTACATCATCGCCTAAACTTTCAAATTCTTTTTTATCTTTAAATACTGGAATTCTTTCAGGTTCCCAAATAAAGTCATTTAATCTTGACCAAGCTGAGTAATCAACCCGATTAGCAATCTGATTCCAGTTTATCGCTTCAAATTTCGTCATTTTTACCTATAATCACTCAAAAAGCTAATATTTCCACGCAATTCCTTAGGCTTCTCAACCTTATTGGCCTTCTCACCCTTAGAAAGCTTATTAACAATGTTACGGACATTTTGAACATCCTTGGCGGTACCACTAAATTCTAGCAAGTACAGGATCGGGACATTTAAGGTAACTGAAAGTTTTTTGGCGGTTTGTGCGAACAAATCGTTGAAGTTTCGGTTACCGCCACCAATTAAACCAACTAAATTCTGTTTATTATCTTTATAATTTAGGAAATCGACCAAAGAATCCATCATAAAATCTTGATAGGAAGGTGTGATTAAAATAAATTTTTCCCTCATATCATATTGAGGAAATTCATTAGTGATTTCGTGGGCCTGCAAACCTGTTTTGATAACAAATTTTTTTGTTTGCCCAGTAATTGAATAAAATGCTATTGCTACCATGATTTTTTCCTATAATCTCTTACGACAACTATATTTTTGCATAATCCGCTTACACTTTCAATTGAAATCCTATTCAAAAAAATTTTTTCATAATATAATATCTTTATTAGGAGGATTTTACGATGAGCTGGAACTTACTAGGTATTCTTATTTGGGTAATCATTATTTTATATTTAGTTTTCATTATCCAAGATATTCGCAAACGCCGGATAAAAATGATCATTAAAAGCCACAAACGATTTACGTGGCCTAATTTCTTATTAGATCTCCTTGAGATTGCAATCTTAGTTGTAGCTTCAGTTTGGATGGTTAATGAATGTTTATTAGATAATCCCGATTTAGAAGATCAGGCGCGCATTACCAGCACTGTAAAATATGAACCTTTAGTAATGAATACCGGAACGGGTAACTCTAGCTATGTGACGATTAACTCGGCTAAGAAAAAGATGGGATCACAGTCTTACACTTTTTATAAATCTGGTAGTAAGATGACGATTTCTAATAGTTACGGATCAGTTTCAAGTGGGAAAAATCCGCTTGACGTTAGTGCAGAAAAAATTCCGTATTCTAAAACTGAATTGTTAAAGATGGATCGCAAGTATCAACGCGCTTACGTTGCGATTTATACGGCAACTTATAAGAAAAATTGGCAAAACGGGATTGGAATCCATGCAGGCCGCCTTGCAACGCGGTATTACTTAATTCGCATTCCTGATTCAAGTTTCATTAAAGAAAAATAAAAAGACGGCTTAGGCCGTCTTTTTGTTTTTCTTAATTTGAATTAATAGATTTCCTTCAACAAAGCCCAGAATCAAGCTAGCAGTTAGGAAGTCCATAACATTGCCGGAATAATAAGCGGCAAACAAAATAAAGATAATTGCAAGCAATAATGATGAGACTAAATAAGTCCGGGCGCTTTTTATCCTTAGCCATTCAATAATGCCGTACAGCGCAATTGCCACGTATGGCCCGACAAATAGGAGCATCCCGATCCAACCAAGTGAATAAACTTGTGAAATAAAGTCACGCTCAAGATTGAAAATATTCGTTTGTCTGGTAAAGGAAATTCCTAAATATTTATCCAAATGATTATTATTGGTTTGCACCACCCGGTCAAGCATCGCCTTCTCTAAATGCCGGTTTTGCATTCTCATTTCACCAGGTTCTTTCATAATTTCGAGCCAAAATTCCGGATCATATTGGTAAGAATAACTTTTGAAAACAAACTTTTTGTTCAGCGCATAAGCGTAGTAATTTTCCTTAATATAGCTCCGTAAAAATTCATCGCGTTGTTGGTCATTGCTATATCTTAACAAACCACGGTTTAGCTCATATTTTTCTTGACTGAGATCGTGATCAGATTGCTGAGCAAGCTTGATTTCATAATTATACCGTTGAATTGCGGGCCCAAAAGGCAAGATGGCCAACGACGCAATTTCAATTAAGATGGCTGCGATGACTGCTTTACCGTTTTTCTTAGCGTTGTGGAGCAAGTAGCAGTGCACCAAATAAATAATTAAGCAGGCGATAATACCGCCGATTAAACCCAGCGCTGCCACCTTTGTTCCGAGCTCGATCATAGCTAGAGCATGAATTACGGTCAAAGTAGTGATTTTCCAATCAAAATCATTTAGCAGATAGTAGAGCATCATGGGCAAAAGCATGAACAAGACAGCCCCAACCATATTGGTGAAGTTGAAGAAGCCTTTAGATGCCATATGCGAGTAGCCGATATTAGAATTGAAAAACCATTCAAAAATATTGGCGGAAATAAAACCAGTTTCATAAGAACGAAGTGAAATAATAAATAAATTGCTGATGACGATCGTTCCTGCAAACAAACCAGATAGCCATTCAGTGACCAATTTAAGTTGCTGCTGGCTAAAAGAAATTTCTTTAGTGAAATAGATAATTGCAAGCGGCAAGAACATTCTAATTAAATAGAAGATTTCACTGACGGCCGAATAATTATAACCGCTAGGATTCAGGCTGTTGAAAGTTCTAACGTGCCACAGGTGGATCAGCGAATAGATTACAAGCAGCACCAAATATGCACTCAACCACTTATCACGACCTAATTTTTGCCAGTTTTGTTTTTGACTAAAAAACATACAAAAAATGACAAAGACGGCTAGAATACGGATGATTGTCGGCAAAGTGAAAGGCAATACTTGTGCTAATTTACCGTGATAAAACCAGTAAAGATCTAGAAACGGCTGGATTAAAATAAAGTAAAAGATGACCGTTCTACACTTTTCTTTCATTATTTACTCCTCTTGAGATCATGCCTAGAAAAAAAGAGTAGGAACAAGTTAGCCCTACTCTTTTTTCATTGTCTTATTTCTTTTTTGAATCTTTTTTGGCTACTTTTTCAACCTTTTCAACTTTAACCTCATTAGTAGCAGCAGTCTTGCTATTTTTAGCGGCGCGAGCTGCTTTCAACTTCTTGAAGTTAACAACGATCTTATTATTAAGGTCATTAATTGCAGTTTCATCGATTGGGTCGTAAGAAGTAATTGCTAAGAGAGCAGAATTTTCGTAAATTTTTTCAACCTTGCCTTGAAATGGCTTCTTAAGTTCTTCTTCGGACTTGCCAGCAACAATTGCACCTACTTTTACATCTGCTTTTTTCATTTAAATATGTCTTCCTTTCCACTTCATTTATTATAGTAGAATATAACTCTTCTTTTATACAATAGTAGAATGTTATTATAAAAAGACGAACTTTACAAGGGAAGTAGCTTAAATGAAAAAAATTATTTTAATTGCAGGCCCAAGTGGTGCAGGCAAAACCACAATTTCTGAATATTTACAAAAAAATTATGACATTCCGCGGGTAATCACTCATACAACTAGACCGATGCGGCCAGGTGAAAAAGATGGCGTTGATTATTATTTTGAAAATGACGAAAGTTTTGCACATCTTCATTTCTTCGAACATGTTAAATATGGTAATTATCAGTATGGTTCTAGTAAAGAAGCACTCGATAAGATCTGGAAGAATCACGATTTAGTTTCCTTAATAGTCGATATTCAAGGAGTTAAAAGTTATTTGTCACAATTAAAGGGCGAAGTTTATTTCTTATATGTAACAACTTCGACAGTTGATGAGCTAAAAGAGCGGCTGATTCGCCGCGGTGACAGCATTGAAAGCGTAAGACAGCGCCTTAGCGGAAGTGAGTTAAATAAATTGCCCGAAGATTTAAAACAAATTTCTCATGTGTTGATTAATGACAAATGGCAAAAAACAACCGAAGAGCTAAATGCTTTAGTAGCGGGACTTAAGCAAGATTAAAAGTACTTATATTACATAAAAGTAATGGTTTTAATTATTTTCTTAACGTGTTGGTAGTTTTTTTGACACAGACATGTAACATTCCGCAGGTAATATATAAATTGTCAAGAAATTAAGAAATAAAAAGTTAAAAATTATCAATTTGTTAAGGAGAGAATTAATTTTGAGTTTTAGACGTAGTTTAGTTAAGTTTGCCACAGTTTTATCAGTATTCTTTGCAGGTGTTTCTGTAATCAACGTTCCTGTAGTAAATGGAAACCAAGAAGTACAAGCAGCAAGCAAGGTTACCAAGAAGCGTAACGCAATTGTTAGTTTTGCTAAGAAGCAAGTAGGTAAGAGATATGTCTTCGGTGCAACTGGTCCTTTTGCTTTTGACTGCTCAGGTCTTGTACAATACGTTTACAAAAAGGCTGGTAATAAGACTTTACCAAGAACTACTTATTCTCAAGTTAATGCAGGTAAGAGAGTATCATTAAAACACTTGAAGAAAGGTGACTTATTATTCTGGGGTTCAGCTTCAGCACCTTACCACGTTGGTATTTACGTAGGTGGCGGTGAGTATGTTCACGCTGCAACTCCTTCACAAGGTGTTCGTAAGCAAACTCTTAGCCGTTACTTCTACCCATCAGCTGCTAAGCGAGTATTACGTTAATCTAATAAAAAAATTAATTATCTCGTAACAGAGAGGACCTTGAAGCGGTAGGCTTTGGGGTTCTTTTTTACTGCCCAGTATTATAATTGTAACAATAATGTAACAAATTTCGAGTATCATAGACATGTAATCAATTAAGAAAAGTTAAAGTTTTTAAACTTATTTAAGAATTTTTGTAGCAAAAAAGATCTGCCACATATAGGAGATAGTAAGAATTAAGGGAGACTTGATTTTGAATTTTAATAAGAACTTAGTAAAAGCTACTGCAGCTGTAGCTTTAACAATCACAGGTACTGGCGTAGTTAACGCTGTTAAGCCTACAACTAATGCCCATGTTCAAGCTGCAACTATGAGAGTGAAGATTAATTACGTTCCAAGTTATGGTATTAACATCTGGACCAACTTTAACCACGGTCACTTCACTGGTGTTAGAGCTCAGCACGGTACTACTTGGAATGTACTTGCTACCGAAACTGATAAGAAAGGTAATACTTGGTATGAAGTTGGCCAAAACCAATGGATCATGGCTAAGTATACTGTAAGTGCTAATAAGCACGTAAAGCGCGCTCATGCTAAGCGTGTTGTAAAGAAGGCAGCAGTTCAAAATACTGTAGCTGCTCCAGCTGAGAAGCACCACAAGAAGTCAGTTCAAGCTTCTGGTAATGCTTCAGCTGTTGTAAGTTTGGCTAGAGCACAAGCAGGTAAGAGATATGTTTGGGGCGCAACTGGTCCTTCATCATTTGACTGCTCAGGTTTAGTTCAATATGTATATTCAAAGGCCGCAGGAATTAATATTACTCGTACTACTTACTCCCAAATCAAGCAAGGTAAGGCAGTTTCATTAAACGCACTTCAACCAGGTGACTTATTATTCTGGGGTTCATACCACGTAGGTATTTACCTTGGTAATGGTCAATACGTTCACGCAGCAACTCCTTCACAAGGTGTACGTGTTCAAACAATTAGTAGATACTTCTACCCAACAAGCGCAAGAAGAATTCTTGGCTAATAAGAAAATTTAATCAACAGAATTTTAGAGAAGAGAATTTAGCAATCGTCTAAGTTCTCTTTTTTTATTTTTGAAATAAATAGGTAGGCTATTAACAGTTATTACGGGAAAACTTTGAAAAGTTGCGAATAACTAGCTACAATGAGTATTGTACATATAGAATGATGATGTAAAATATTTTCACTACCAAAGAGGATTAATAATGAAACATAAATTATTGAAACTGGGCGCAGCAACTGCAATCTCAGTTACCGGTTTAAGTGCTGTCTCATCATTCAAACCAGTTGCTGCATCAACTTTTAATACAGCAATCAAGAGAGTGAAGATTCACTATTTGCCAGGAAAAGGTGTCAGAATCTGGACTAGTTATAATTCAGGTCGTTTTTTAGGCTATCAAGCTAAGGCTGGCACCGAATGGAATGTCGTTAAAACAGCTGTGGATAAAAATGGTAAATTATGGTACATGGTTGGGGATAACGAGTGGATTGAAGCTCGTTATACTGTCGATGTTGAGGCAAATCGTGAAGAAGCACCTGAGCCTAAGAAACAAAAGAGTAAAAATAAACTCGCTAAAATTACTAAACACGTTAAGCGGAGTAAGGCTAAGCGGGCAAAGAAAATTAAGAATGTTAAAAAAGCCAAGCAGATTGTGGCTAAAACTTTGAAAAAGAATAAACCAGTCAGCCAATCACCTGCAGGTGTTAGTGGTATTGTATCCCTTGCTAAGCAACAAGTTGGTAAAAATTATGTTTGGGGTGCTGAAGGACCTGATACCTTTGACTGTTCAGGTTTAGTACAGTATGTTTATGCACATGCAGCTGCGAAAAACTTGCCACGGGTAACAACCGATCAAGTAAAGGTTGGTAAGACGGTGTCAATGAATCAATTGCAGCCAGGAGACTTGCTCTTCTGGGGTTCAACGACAGCTCCATATCACGTCGCCATTTATGTTGGCAATAATCAGTATGTAAATGCGGCAACACCGCAACAGGGTGTTGTGTTACAAACGATTAGTCAGTATTATTACCCGACGATTGCTAAGAGAGTATTATAAAAAAAGATCCGAGATATTTCTCGGATCTTTTTTTATTTAGCGATGATGTCTATGTGAAGTTTTCCGCTTTTTCACAACTTTTCTTGTGGATTTCTTTTTATGATGTGACTTTTTAACCTTTTTGTTCTTCTTCGGTGGATTACTTTTCTGCTTTAAAGTACTTTCTTGTCTAAATAATCTAAAGCTATAAGTATAAACACCAGCAATTTTGACCTGATATTTATGAGTATTAACCAGCTTCATTGAAGAACTAGGTTTAAAGCTGATCGCAGCACTATAACCATCACCATAATAGTCAGTGCCAAAATTACGTACATGTGTAGCGCGGTATTTCTTCTTGGCTGTTAAATCAGTGATATACACTTTCGGTGTGCGCGAAATCCGCTTATTAGCAAAATATGCACTCCATGGCGTGTCGCTTGTTGATAACTCATAAGGAAAAACTTGACTGCTAGGATAAGTCACAACGTTTTTCACAGGTTTGCGTAAAATATCATCGGCAAACACTCCGTTTTCCACAGAGTAAAACTTGCCATTATTTTTACCATATGCAGCACCGATTCCCATGCGGGTTGCGCGAGCTGATAAGATGAGGGCGCGGTGACCGGTGTTACCTGAGCCGGCAATATTATTTTCATCTTTGAGTAGATCAGTGACGATTTCCCCAGCTGTCGAACCGCTGTCACTTTCTAAAAAGTTGACATTGCCCAAAGTTGCATTTTCTGCAATTTCCCAGTTCTTTTTGGAAATAAATTCTGGACGCTTGTAACCTAATAGTCCGTGGGCCCGCAGAGAAGTCTTTGCGTTAACCGCTGCTAAAGCAGCAGCGCCAATTTGGGCATCGCGATTATCTTTTGCTCGGTTAATTTCTCGCGGTAAACCAGCTAGTGACCGGTAATAGTTGAGATAATCCATCGATGAATTGATGTAAATTGAATCAAGAACACCAGGATTAAACGGACTCGCAAAGTTAGGCTTAGTCAAATATAGCGTATCCTGATCATAATTGATGGTATCTAAATCCTTGTAGGCCTTTTGAAATTTGATAACTTGTTTTGCTTCAGAATTGCTATAGCGTGCGGCTTGCACTTCAGTTGGAACATTAAGATATGCAGCTGAAGAAGCAAGAAGAACGCCCGCAGTTAATAATAAGAAAAGATGCTTGATTTTCATATAAACCTTCTTGATCTGAAATAAATAACAAATTATTACTACTATTTGTATTATACCAGATACTTTTTGAACCGCGCTTGATCGGCGGGGGCGATGTTGGCAGTTAAGTAAACACCATCGTCTTTAAATTCTTCTTTTTGAATTTGGGCATGCTCATGTAAATATGCCAACATTTTTCCTTCAGCTAGCGGCATCTTCAAGTTGAAACTATCGTAGCCAGCAAAGACGCGCTTAATGATTAAATCAGCTAGCATCTTGATTGACTTTTCGTCAATGGCGGAATAAAGAATGTCGTTACCTTCAATTTGAGGATAATTACGATCAGTCTGGTCAGCTTTGTTATAAGCCGTAATCATCGGAATATCTTTGACGCCAATTTCACCCAAAACTTGCTCAGTCGTGCGCACCATTTGAATCATATTTGGATCGGAAGCATCCACCACGTTGATCAATAAATCTGCGTCTTTTGCTTCTTGCAGCGTTGCCTTGAAAGATTCGACTAAATTGTGCGGCAGTTTTGAAATAAAACCGACCGTGTCAGATAAAATAAAGCTGAAATTATTCTTCATGTCGATGCGGCGGACACTAGTATCCAGCGTAGCAAAGAGCATGTTTTTGGCGAAGACTTGCTTGTCGCTGTTTTCGTGGTCGAAGACCTTGAGCAGGCCGTTCATCGTTGTCGACTTACCAGCGTTGGTGTAGCCAACGAGCGCGACTTTAGGGATGCGGCTTTGGTTGCGGCGGCTAGCCTTAATCTCTTCTTGATTAGAAACGGCTTTTAATTCTTTTTTGATTGCGGAAATTTGCCCACCGATCGTCCGTCGATTCATTTCTAGTTTTGATTCACCGGCACCACGGTTGGCAAAACCACCACCACGCTGCTGGTCAAGATTATTTTCTGAAGGGTGAAGCCGCGGTAGTTCATATTGCAAACGTGCCAGCTGCACCTGCAGTTTGGCTTGCTTAGTTTTGGCTCTGTTAGCGAAAATTTCCAAAATTAATTCAGTGCGATCAACTACCCGTAATTTAGTTAGTTTTTCCAAGTTTCTAATTTGCACGGGGCTGAGCTCATCGTTTAAAACTAAAACCTTTGCCTTCAAGCCATGTGCCATCGCCTTAATTTCATTGATTTTTCCTAAACCAAAATAAGTACCGGCGATAATATTTTCAGCATTCTGGCGAGCTTGCCCCACAACTTCCATATTATTTGCTTCAGTTAAATTGCTTAACTCGCTCATGTAGTATTCAAAGTTCGGATCATTTAGATTCACGCCAGCGATAAATGCCTTTGTTTTTTGAGGATAATTATCAATCATTTTTTCACCTACTTTTTTAGAATATTATTTTAATTGTATTATAAAACATATTATATAAGGAAGAAAAACAGCTCGTTTTTTATTAACAACACGGGAAAGCCCTGTTCAAACACAATTTTCCGCGTTATACTAATAAAGTTGTAGAAGGTAGTTATTTTTAAAAGGTAAGAATATGGCAGAAAATAATAAAAACAAGTCAATCCAACCACAACATACTAAACATCACCACCACCACCATCATCATCACCATCGTAAATTCTGGCGTGTGTTCTGGATCGTGATCGGTTTAGTTGTCTTAGTTGGACTTTTTGTTGCCGGCATGGCTTACAAAAACGTGCGCGACGCAACAAGTAATATGTATACTCCTGTTGCCAAAAATACTACGAGCAATAAGGGTAGAAATCTTGACAATTTATTAGCTGAAAAGAAACCAATCAATATTCTTTTACTAGGTATTGATACCGGGGCAATGGGTCGTCACTTCAAGGGTCGGACCGATACCATGATGATGATGAGCATTAATCCGAAGAAGAATACTACTAACATCATTAGTATTCCGCGGGATTCAAATGCAATCTTTCCTGGTTTTGAAAATTATGGTGTAACCAAGATGAACTCAGCTTATACCTTAGGTGGAGCTAGTGAAACAATTAAGACACTGGATAAATATTACAGTGTGCCAATTGATGGTTACATGTTAATTAATATGGGTGGTCTTACTAAGGCCATCGACCAAGTCGGCGGCATTGAAGTCGTTTCACCACTTACTTTCAACAACATGGGTTACCACTTTGACGAAGGTAAGAAGTACTTCTTAAATGGTAAGAAGGCTTTGGCCTTTGCTCAGCTCCGTCACGGGGATCCTCGCCAAGACTATGGTCGCCAAGATCGTGACCGCCGTGTGATCCAAGGACTACTTAAGAAGTCTGTTTCACCACAAACTTTGCTTAATAAGAAATTCTTAGATTCAATTTCAAACGAAATGCAAACTGATCTGACCATGAATCAGATGTATAAAATAGGTATGGATTATCGTAAGGCCACTAACAATGTCATTCCTGACCATGCTCAAGGTGTAAGTAAAGAAACGATGAACCCGAAGTTTGGTCTAATGGAAATCGAAGTTGTTAGCCGTCAGGAACGTCAACGTGTTTCTGATAAGATTCGCGAAGCTTTAGACCTGCCAAAGGTTAAAGTGAAGAAAAATAGTGCAAGTTACATTATGAATAGGGAATAGATGAATGGAAGAACAAATTAATAATAACGAGCAAACAATTGATTTAACTCGTCTTTTACAAATTTGCCGTAAACATATCTGGGCATTAATTATTTGGAGTGTAGGTTTAGCAATCGTTGGCTGGGCTGTTGCCAACTTCTTTGTTTCACCAAAGTATTCTTCAAGTGCACAAATTTTAGTTAACCAAAAGGCTAACAAAAATGATCCTAATGCGGCTTACACCACTCAACAAGCCAACATGCAGTTAGTTACTACTTATAAGGATATTGCAACTAGTCACGTTATCTTGCGGGATGCTTCTAACCGTTTAGCTAATCCAGTTAGAGTGGTTAGAAAAGCACGTCCAGCTCGCTACAAGGTTGATAGTGATGGTAAGAGAACTTTGATTAAAAAAGCACGTCCAGCAATTATCGAAAGAGCTGGTAAATCTTACGGTATTCCGGCTAAAGAGCTTGCTTCAAGCATCTCTGTCACAACTCAACAACAATCACAAGTCTTTGCAATTAACGCTAAAGCTGATACCCCAGATAAGGCTAAGGTTGAAGCTAATGCAGTTGCTGAAAGTTTCAGAGATCAAATTCCAAAAATTATGAACGTTAACAACGTTACCATCGTTGCTCCAGCTACTAATGGTGTACAAACTTCACCTAACGTTAAGCTTTTTACTTTAGCTGGTTTTGTCATCGGTTTAATTCTTTCATTCGCAGTTATTATCATCCGCGAAATGTCAGATACAACCGTTCGTGATGATTCATTCTTAACTGAACAACTTGGTTTGACTAACTTAGGTCAAATTGCCCACTTCAAAGTGTCAAGTTCATTTAAGATTAACAACACTAAGAAGAATAAGAGACGCCGTGTTTAGGAGGGATGCAGATGGCTTTATTTAGAAAAAAACGTGGTACAACTGAGACCATGAAAAAAGGTGTTAAATTGATTACCGCTGCGGATCCTAAGAGCCCAGTGTCAGAACAATTTAGAACTGTGCGTACTAACATTAACTTTATGGCAGTTGACCATGATATTAAGACGATGGCTTTCACTTCAGCTAACATCAGTGAAGGTAAGTCAACCGTTACTGCTAATGTGGCGATTACCGCTGCCCAAGCAGGGCGCAAGACTTTGTTAATCGATGGTGACTTACGCCGTCCTACGCTTCACAGTACTTTTAATAAGAGTAATCAAGTTGGTTTAACTTCCATCCTTACTTCAGAGGCCAAGGAAATCGAACTTAATGATGTAATTCAAGATAGTGGCGTTGAGAATTTGTCAATCTTAACTTCAGGTCCAATTCCACCTAACCCAGCTGAATTGATCGGTTCTAAGCGCATGGAAACTTTTATTGATCTTGTGCGTGATCATTTTGACCGCGTAATTATCGACTTGGCACCAGTTCTTGAAGTATCTGATACCCAAGAATTGGCTAGCCACCTTGATGGAATTGTATTGGTAGTTCGTCAAGGTAAAACTCAGAAGGCTGCAATTAAGCGTTCAGTGGAAATGCTTGAATTTGCCAAAGTTCACGTTTTGGGTTACGTCATGAATGATGTTTCTTCAGAAAATGCCGGCTATGGTTACGGCTACGGCTATGGCTATGGTTATGGTTACGGCTACGGTGAGGATAACAAGAAGAAGAGTTTTTGGGACAGGTTTAAAAAATAATGACCTTAGTTGATATTCATTGCCACATCTTACCAGGAATAGATGATGGCTCGAAAGATTGGGAAACTTCAATTAAGTTAGCTCACGCCGCGGTCAAAGATGGGATCACACATGCAGTTGTGACCCCGCACACCTTGAACGGACGCTATTTAAATCATAAAAAGGATGTCATTAAGTTAACAGCTGAATACCAAAAACGCTTAAAAGATGAAAATATTCCGTTAACTGTTTTTCCGGGGCAAGAAGTCCGAATTTCAGGTGATTTACCGCAAGCACTCGATGATGATGATATTTTATTCTTAGATGAAGATGGCAGATACATGCTACTCGAATTTCCAAGCGATGATGTGCCGTCTTATGCCAAAGACATGATTTTCAAGATCATGCAGCGCGGCATTACACCAATTATCGTTCATCCTGAACGCAATAGTCGCATTTTAAAAGAACCTGTTATTTTGCAGGAATTAATTGAGCAGGGATGCCTGGTTCAGATCACTGCTAGTTCTTACATTGGAACCTTTGGTAAAGATATAGAAGAGATGAGTCGTAAGTTTATCGAGGCAGGACAATGTTCCTGTTTTGCTTCTGATGCCCATGATTTACCTAAGCGCCAATATGAATATAGCGAAGCGCTAGAAAAATTAAGCAATGAATTTGGGCAGGGAGTAGCCCAAGAGTATCGCGATAATGCTCAGGCGTTAGTCAACGGCGATAATGTACAGATGAATTGGAGACCATTTAAAAAGAAGAAAAGATTCTGGATATTTTAATCTTCAAATACGAAGATTAGTCATGCTTGTTATTTATTTGTGCTATAGTTTTTTTAGAAAATAATATTTTATTTGTAGAAGAGACTATATTAACAAAGAAATAATAAGTGAGGGTAAGAGGAATATGATTGTAATGGAGAAAATACAAGTTAATACGGCAAAAGTGCATGGACGACCTATTTACCATGCCTTAAAAAGATTTTTTGATATTGTTGCAAGTGCAATCGGGTTGATTATGCTATCTCCATTATTTTTATTTTTAATAATAAAAATAAAACATGAAGATGGTGGACCAGCATTTTATTCACAGGAAAGAATCGGAAAAAATGGTAAACCGTTTAAAATGTATAAATTCCGTTCAATGGTGGTAAATGCTGACAAACTGCTTGATCAACTAGAAGATCAAAACGAGGTTGAAGGCGCAATGTTCAAGATAAAGGACGATCCAAGAATTACGAAGATCGGTCATACGATTAGAAAGTACAGTCTTGATGAATTGCCGCAGCTTTGGAATGTGCTGATCGGAGACATGTCTCTTGTTGGACCACGTCCGCCTCTACCTTCAGAAGTGGAAGAATATACTGATTATGATAAGCAAAGATTACTTGTTATGCCAGGTTGTACAGGCTTATGGCAAGTTACCGAGCGTAACGAAGCTGACTTTGATGAAATGGTTTGGCTTGATATTGTGTACATTAATCATTCTGGTTTGTGGGAAGATTTTAAGTTGATTGTTAAGACCGTTTTGGTTATGGTTCATCCTAATGGAGCTTATTAAGATTGGTGGATAAATAGCGTGAACAAGACGAAAGATCTGACTTTTTCAATTGTAGCGTATAAGAATTATAAACAGATAATTAATGCAGTAAATTCAATTAATAAATTTACTCCTAGTTATAGTAAAGAAATAATAGTAGTTGATAATACTGAGAATGAGACTAGAAAAAATTATTCCCAGGAAATAGATCAGCTTTCTAAGTTAGACAATGTGAATCTTATAGCTAATAGAGTTAATTTGGGTTTTGGTAAAGCTAACAATATTGCTTTGCATAAGGCGCAAAGCAATTTTTTTGTTATTTGTAATCCAGATATTCTTTTAATTGAAGACTCGTTTAGTAAGATAATTCCTTATATGAATGAACATCCATCGATTGGTGCTATTATTCCAAGATTGATTGATAAGGATCATAAGATTGAACCTGTCTATCGTAGAGAATTAACGGTATGGGATATACTTATCAGATATGTTCATCCTTTTAATTCTTTTAAAAAGAGAAGAGATTATCACATTATGCAAGATAAAGATTTTTCTAAACCATTTAAAGTGCCATTTGGTCAAGGGAGCTTTTTAGTTGTTAGAACTAGTTTAATGAAACAATTAAGTGGCTTTGATGAGAGATACTTTATGTATGTTGAAGATGCGGATCTTTGTAAGAGAATAAATCAAGTATCAATTTTGCAATATTTCCCGTATACTTCTGTTATCCATTTATGGGAGAAAGGCTCTCATAAGAATCCTAAATTAATGAAGTGGCATATTCAGGCTATGATTAAGTACTTTAATAAATGGAGAGCTATAAATTAGGATCAAGGATAGTGAATTTAATGGAATATAGAGTCTCAGTTGCTATGGCTAGCTATAATGGTGCTCCAGATATAGCCTTACAAATAGAATCTATCTTAAAAAATCTTAAAGAAAATGATGAGCTTGTTATCAGTGATGATGGTTCAACTGATAATACGGTTGAAATCATAAAGAGATATGCTAAAGACGATAGTCGTATAAGGTTAGTTCAGGGACCTGGTAATGGGGTAAAAGCGAATTTTACTAATGCAATGAAAAATTGTAGAGGTAAATATATTTTTCTTAGTGATCAGGATGATATTTGGTTTGATGATAAAGTTAAAAAAATCGTACCATTACTCAAAAAACATGATTTAGTTGTGCATGATTGTGTAGTAACAGCTTCATCAATCTCTCAGGTTATAAAACCTTCTTTCTTTAAATACAGAAATTCAGGCTCTGGGTTAATGAAGAATATCTATAAAAATACATATATAGGATGCTGCATGGCCTTTTCAAGAAGACTTATGGTAAAAATAATACCTATTCCTAGTGAAATAGAGATGCATGATCAGTGGATTGGTGTATTGAATGATTATTTGTATAAAAATACTTATTTTCTGGATGAGCCACTAATTTATTATCGTCGTCATGGTAATAATGTATCAAGTTTTGAACATTATCCATTGATAAAAATGATCAAGAATAGAATAGTATTTATCAATCAATTTGAAAAAAGAAAGAAATTAATTAATGACTAATTATTTTAAAAGAAGTAATTTTGTTAGATATCTTTTTTGGATGAAACCTATGAGAGGTCTAAGAGATACATCCATGCCAATCTTTTTTAAAGGTTTGTTTGCTTTACCACTCATGTTTTATGGAACGATTCAATATATATCTTTTTTTAAACACGTCACAGAAAAGAAAAAGTATAAATATAATTATGCGATAGTTGCTATTGTAAAAAATGAAGCACCGTATATTGAAGAATGGATAAATTATCATAAAAAAATAGGAGTAGAAAAATTCTATATCTATAACAATGATAGTACTGACAATCTTATAGAGGTTTTACGTAGGTATATAGATGAAGGATCTGTAGATTTAATTAACTATCCAGGAAAAAAAAGACAATGCTTTGCTTATAACGATGCGGTAGAAAAGCATCGTTATGATTGTAAATATATTGCTGCAATTGATCTGGATGAATTTATTTTGCCATTAGGAACAGGCAATATGTCTGATTTTGATAAAGTATTGTCTAAAAAATATAACTATGGTGGTTTGGGCATACATTGGTGTTGCTTTGGCAGTTCTGGACATATACATAAACCTAAAGGCGGTGTACTTGAGAACTATACTAATCGTGCCGAAGATTCATTTAAGAATCACATTGCTGTTAAAACTATTTTCAATCCACGAAAAGTAATAGCTATTTCAAATCCGCATTTTCCATGTTATAGACCTGGAATATATAATATTAACGAGAATGAACATAAATTTTTGGGTCCTGTTGATCAGGAAGTATCATATTCTAAATTTCGTTTAAATCATTATTTCTGCAAAAGTAAAGATGAATGTATTGCAAAATTTAATCGGGGAATGGCAGATGTAGATGGTAAAAGAAGTTGGGATAAATTTGTTGAATATGATAGAAATGAAGTACATGACACAACAATATTGAAATTATTACATAAAATAGATGACAAAAATGACAGTAAATAAGAAAAAAGTTTTAGCAGTTCATTTACCTGCTTTTCATGAAATTCCTGAAAATGATGAGTGGTGGGGAAAAGGATTTACGGAATGGACAAATGTAAAATCTGGGCGTCCATTATATAAAGGTCATTATCAACCGATTAAGCCATATCATAATGATTATTATGATTTATCTAAAATAGATGATCTAAGACATCAGGTTGATCTTGCAAATAAATATAATATTTATGGATTTGTTTTTTATCATTATTGGTTTGGTAATGGACGTATGCTATTTGAAAAGCCTGCAGAGATGCTTTTACAAACCCCTGATATTAATATTCATTATTGCTTTAGTTGGGCAAATCAAACTTGGCTAACTACTTGGCATGGTATGCAACCTAAGACCTTATTAGAACAAAAGTATCCTGGAAAAGAGGATTGGGAAAAACACTTTAATTATTGGAAAAAATTTTTCCTAGATAAACGATACATTAAAGTTTCTAATAAGCCCATGCTGTTTATTTATAACCCATCTGAAATCCCTAATTACGATGAAATGGTAACTTACTTTGACAATAAATGTAAGGAGTTGGGCTTTGATGGTATATATGTGGTTGAATATATTTTTCCCAGAAATCCAAAACTATTTTCACAAAAAAGTAGTGCAGTTTATGAATTTGAACCCCGGTATTCTCTGTTCTTTGATATTTCTAAAGTTAACCTTTTTAAACGCTTTATTGTTAAAAAAATGAAGCAACCGGATTATCAATCTTATGACAAGATATGGAAATACATATTAAATCGAAAAAGATTGTATGGTTCTAAAACTATAATTTCAGGTTGTTTTAGTGGATGGGATAATTCATCTAGAAATGGTAAAAATAGCATAATAGTTAAAGGAAAAACTGTAGCGAAATTTAGAAAATATTTTAGACGTTTTTATCAATCAACACGTAAAAATATAAGTGATGAATATTGTGTTATTAATGCATGGAATGAGTGGAGTGAAGGTGCCTATTTGGAACCTGATGATCGAGATGGTTATGGTTATCTTCAGGCTATAAAGGACATTACAACTAATGATTAAAAATTATATAAAACGTATTTTTAGATTTGTTAATAGTACAATGAGTAAAATTCACTGGCAGATATCTGGCAGTGATGTATTTGTTGGCCGACGCTCTAAAATTGTCCATGGAAAACTTATTAGTTTTGGTGACCACGTAAATATTCAGCCAGATTGCTTGATTGTTGCATTTCCAGGTAATGCTAAATTTAAAATAGGTATGGGGGCCGATATAGGAAGATTCTCAAGAATAGCATGTAAAAATAAGATTATAATAGAAGAAAATGTATTTACAGGTCCAAATGTTTTTATATGTGATTTTAATCATACCTATGAGGATATTAACATTCCAATTAAAGCACAAGGTGAAACTGTGTATTCCTCTGGTGTGAAAATTCTAAAAGATACATGGATTGGAACTAATGCAGTTATTGTAGGAAATGTAACTATAGGAAAACATTGCGTAATAGGTGCAAATAGTTTTGTGAATCATGATGTTCCTGATTATTGTGTAGCCGTTGGCAGTCCTGCAAAAGTAGTGAAAAAATTTGATTTTGAAAAAAATACATGGGTAAAAATAAATAATAAAAATATCAAGGATTAATAATTTTATGAAAACAGTACAGGTACTTTTATCAACCTATAACGGCGGTAAATATTTAGAAAGACAATTAGATTCTATATTTGATCAAAAAGAAGTTAAAGTTAAATTACTTGTGCGTGATGATGGATCGACTGATAATACTCGAAAAATTCTTGAAAAATATAAGAAAAAGTTTTCTTTAACAATAATATTAGGATCCAATTTAGGCTTTGCTAGAAGTTTTTGGAGATTAGTGCAAAAAGCTAATAATGCTGATTATTATGCTTTTTGTGATCAAGACGATATATGGGAAAATGATAAATTAATAAGTGCTGTAAAAAAGATTGAAGACAAGCATCTTTCTAGTTCTGTACCAGTACTCTACACGAGTAACGTAACAGCAATAAATAATAATTTGAAAGTAATAAAGAAAAAAGCTTTTGCCTTTGATGGTGTATTAACATTTCCTGACTCATTACAAAGATCTGTCTTACCTGGTTGTACATTTGTATTTAATGATGCTTTACTAAAATATGCTAGAAAATATAACGGAAAAATAATAGCGCATGATTGGTTAATGTATCAGTTAGCCGAGCTGTTTGGAATTGTAGTGTATGATAGCAAACCACATATGAAATATAGAATTCATGAAGGAAATACTATTGGTATCAGTTCACCAGCTCAGGAATTGGTAGATAAGATTAAAAGACAGTTTACTACACGCGATGTTCCACGTAGATCGGAAATTGCACAAAACATATTAAATACTTATACGTATGAAATTCCTGCTAATAAAAAGAGAGTATTAAAATTATTTACACAGGCAAAATCTCCTCAAAATTGGTATAAGATACTTAAAATTAAGGAATATAGAAATGTTGATTTTATATTAATGTTGCTATTAGGAAGAATCTAGAAAAATGAAAAATGTTTTTAAAGTTTACGGGACGCTCTGGTTCCTTATTTTTTTGTTGTATCTGCTACATTGGTCAGATTTACTTTTAAAGTTAGATATAAAAGTTTTATTATTTTTAGTAGTTTTAATTGGAATTTCCTTTTTTTTGGGTCAAGTTTTTAAAGGGTATTTTCGACTAATAAAATTGGACGAAACAACCATTGCCAAAAAACATAGACATATGCAGATAAAAGGAAGAATTATATGTGTGTATTTCATTCTAGTTTTTTTGGTAGCTAGAAATATTCCGTTATTAAGAGTTTTACAGGGACAGGTTGTAGGTGATGTAAATATGACGCTTATACCTGGAGTGACGGTTATAATGACGGCGTATGTTATTTACTCTTCATTTGAGTTTTCATACATGTATGCATTCTATAAAGATAAAATGGCACTTAAATATAACCTAATTATATTAATGTATTTTATATTAATGGTAAGCAGGCAATATATATTAATTTGTTTGGCCATATTTTTATATTCTATGTATATGGCTAGATTTACTAAAAAATTTGATACTGTAAAAAAGAAAATTTTAGGTTTATGTATTTTAGTTATTGCTGTTGCTATTCTTATGTATGGATTCGGTGTGATGGGTAACATGCGATATGGAAATAAATGGGCGTGGAACGATTCGTCAATGATCTTTGCATTAGGAGAAGGAAATCAAAAGTGGCCACAGTGGATACCTAAGGAATATTTTTGGAGTTATATTTATTTAACATCGCCATTGTCAAATTTTAATGTTAATGTTCTTAATTTTTTACCAAATAATAATTGGGGACAATTTATTTCGGAATTAATTCCCGACGTTATTTCAAATAAGTTTAATGTAGTACACGCTCCTGTTTATTTACCGGTAAGTTCTCTTAATGTTTCTACTTCATTTATTGGTGCGTATAGAACATTGGGAATAATAGGTAGCTATATGATTCTTTTACTATTATTAACTATTATTGCCATTATTATATTACTTACTTATGAATATAGAAGAGAGCAATTATTTCCACAATTATGTGGCATTTTATATGTTTTATTTATGTCATTTTTTACTAATCCGTTTGTTTTTTCAGTTACAGGAATATTAATTTTAATAATGATTATGGAGTCATTCAGAGTTAAATTGAAAATAAAAAAATAATTCTTAATTTAATGGCGTTAAAGGCTAGAGACAGATATGAGATTTATGAGGTAATAGAGTGACACCTTTTTTTAGTATTATAGTTCCAGTTTATCAAAGTGAAAAATTTTTATTAAAGTCAATAAAGAATTTACGAGAGCAAACATTTGAAAAAATTGAAATAATCTTGGTGGATGATGCTTCAACGGATAATTCGTTGAAATTATGTCAGAAAATTTCAAAGGAGGATTCTCGTGTAATTGTTATACATCACACAAAAAACATGGGAGCATCGAGAGCAAGGAATAGCGGTATAGAAATTGCACATGGAAAATGGATAATTTTTGTTGACAGTGATGATCTTGTTAGTGTTGAGATGTGTAGATCTTTTTACGATTATATAAAATGTGATCCTTCATTAGATTTTGTTGCGTGCAATTTTGTGTCTAGAAAAAATGATCTCTTCAAAAAGGTATTAACTAATAATGTGGTTCTAAAGTTGGAAAATAAAGATCAAAATATAAATCTAATTAAGCAAATGCTTTTATCAGACTATAGAAAAGCACCACAAAAATTTCAAAATAGTTTTGGAAATAATGTAATATTGAATTCACCTTGGGCTAAAGCGTATAACAAAAGTTTTTTAGATAAGAATAATATAAAGTTTCAGACAAACATTAAATATTCAGAAGACTTATTATTTAATATAGAAATTTTAGCATGTCAAGCAAAAGGTATATATGTAAATAATTATATTTATTTTTATAGAAATAATTCTAACTCAATAACACATCAAAATTATTTACCACAAATAATAGAAAATTATTTTTATTGGAATCAATTGGCTCAAAATTTTTTTAAACATAAGAATTTGAATTCTCTAATTCCAGTGTTACAAGCATATATTTTCTCTAATGTATTACTTGTAATACCACGTGATATATTTAGACCAAACAATTCATTTTATCAAAGTTATTGTAGAATGAGACAAGTAAATAAATCTTTAAAGTTTAAAGATTTATGCAATACAAAAATTCGAAAAAGTATATCTTCTTTGCTTAGTAATAAAACCAAAATTAGGAGTGAATTACTGTTAAAAAATCATTTTTTGATTCTGTACTTGAAGTATAAAGTTTTAGAAAATATCTAAATATAGTTATGATGCTATTTTAATGACGAATAATTGTGATTAACAAATTGAATTAATAATGAGTGTAAGTAAAAAATGGTGATAAGTAGTTATGAAAGGAAAATCATTAGGAGTAAATGCATTTCTTAATGGATTAAGAAGTTTTCTAAATTTATTTTTTCCATTAATAACATTTCCTTACGTTTCCCGAGTATTATCAGTTTCAGGAATTGGTATTTATAATTTTTCTAATACATATATAAACTATTTTATTTTAATTGCAGGCTTGGGGATAGCTACGTATGCTGTTAGAGAAGGCGCAAAATACAGAGAAAATAAAGATAAGATAGATGAGTTTGTTAGCCAAATTTTTAGTCTAAATATGATAGCAACAGTAATAGCTTATTTGTTGTTAGTTGCATCATTAGTAATATTTAAGAATTTACATAATTATGTTTCTTGTATATTAATTTTTAGTTTACAAATACTTTTTACCACTTTAGGTACGGAATGGATTTATACAATTTATGAGGATTATGCTTATATAACAATAAGAAGCATAATCTTTAAAATTATTTCTATTGTTCTATTATTTTTATTGGTTAGAAAACCAGAAGATTATTTGATCTATGCGGCCATTACTGTTTTATCAGCCGTAGGATCGAATTTATTAAATTTTATTCATGCTAGAAGTTTTGTTCATATTAGACTGACAACCAAAACTAATTGGCGATATCATTTAAAACCTGTGTTAGTTATTTTTGCTGCTGCTATAGCTGTTACAATTTATGTTTCTTCAGATACAACAATTTTGGGGTTATTAAAAAATGATTATGCGGTAGGAATATATAGTACCTCAGTGAAAATATATCAAATAGCACAAAGTCTATTATCGGCTTTATTAACAGTTACGATTCCTCGTTTAGCGTTTCTTTGGGGACAGAGACGTACCGATGAATATAATCAGGTTTTATCTAAAGTAATTGATTACTTAGGCATTCTTGTATTACCTGTCTCAGTTGGTCTAATAATGCTCAGTCAAGAAGTTGTCCTAATTATTGCAGGTAAAAAATATTTGCCATCGGTAAACTCACTTCGTATTATTTCATGGGCAATAATTTTTTCAATCTTTTCTTGGATCTTTTCAGATTGTGTATTAATTCCTGCTAAAAGAGAAAACTTGGTTTTACGTAATACAATCGTTACTGCAGTTGAAAATATAATATTGAATTTTATTTTAATACCTTTTATGTCATATGATGGTACTTCACTCAGTACGGTAATAGCTGAATTCACTGTTATGATTATGAACGGTTATTCATGTCGAGATATCATCAAGCCAGTAATTTTTAAGAAGGATACATTAAAAAATTTACTAGATTCCATTATTGGATGTGTAGGAATTGTAGTTGTTTGTCTATTGTGTGAATATGGCTTTAATTCATTAATTCTTAAAACTATTTTTTCAGTAGTTCTCTCTGTCATTATGTATGGTGCAATACTTATATTATTGAAGAATAAAAATGCTTATTCCATGCTTGATAGAGCTAAGATGATTTTGAAGAGTAAGTTATAGTTTTACATGCTGATCTAGAAGGTAAGTAATAGAGTATGAGATGAATGCATCCTTTGTGGGATGCATTTTTTTGATATAATTTAGGTGTTGTTAAACTGCAGCTCCAGTAATCTCTGGTATAGAGGTTATTGGAGCTTTTTATGATATGGGTATGGTTAGTTAATAAGTAAGCGTCATATAACCGAGTATCTTTTTTAGTCCGTATTTTTCAGGTATTCTAATCTCATCAATTTAATGGAGGTTAAGAATATGATCGAAAAACAACAACCCATTGTGGCACTTGGCCACTCT
>JAHLFT010000083.1 GCA_018883635.1 Candidatus Lactobacillus pullistercoris | reverse complement strand
CATTAAGCCGATTTCAGATGATCAAAGTGGTGTGCGCCGCTATAATTTAGCGACCTTGTATCTAATTGTTTTTATCAAGGAACAATTAGATGAGGGCTTTACGTTGTCTGCAGCATTTGAGCATTCAAAGGATATACGGTTGAAGAGTAGAATTGTTCATCAATTTTTCAGAGAAACTTTTGATGATGTTAAGGTTACTGATTCTACAAAGGGCTATGGGGAAATTGACTTAGGTGAATTTCAGGCTGAAGATGGCAGCATGCAACATTTCAAAGGTGTTGTAGATGAAAAAGGACAATACGTTAAGATAGATGAATAATGCAATTTTGATTTAGCTATTTTGCACCTTGTGTGTAAAAATGAACCACTTATTTGAGGTTTAAGTACAAAAAGGCTTCTTTTCTGTATTCTGATTATGAATTCAGAAAGGAAGTCTTTTTATGTTATGTATTCTGATTATGAATTCAGAAAGGAAGTCTTTTTATGTTAATTGAAACTTTTAATCTAACTAAAAAATATGGTAAGAAGTTAGCCTTGAACAAGGTCAATTTGAAGATTAATCGTGGACAGTTGGTAGCTTATTTAGGTACGAATGGTGCAGGTAAATCTACTACTATCAACATACTAATTGGCCTATTGAAACCAACTAGTGGCACTATCACGTATGCTAAGGATCTAAAAATCGGAGTAGTCTTTCAGAATAGTGTTTTAGATGATGTATTGACTGTCAAAGAGAATCTATATTTAAGGGCAAGGATGTACAAAACTTTTTCTAAAGAGTGGTTAGAAAAATTGATTGGGTTGATTGGTATTAGAAGTTTCCTCAATCAAAAATACGGTACTTTGTCTGGTGGACAAAAAAGAAGAGTGGATATTGCTAGAGCGTTAATTGATCATCCAGATATCTTATTTTTAGATGAACCAACTACGGGGTTAGATTTACAAACGAGAATTGTTATCTGGGACTTATTGCAAAAGCTTCAAAAAGAACAGGGGTTGACTATTTTCTTGACAACACACTATTTAGAGGAAGCTGAAAATGCTGATCAGATGTATATTTTGGAAAATGGCAATGTCTTAGCAGAAGGCTCTGCAGAAGAAATTAAAGAGATGTATGCACCCAGTCGGCTGCTAATTTGCCTAAAACAAGGGCAAACTTTTTCTACTAATTTTAAACAAATTTCTAAGTCAGATGATCAAATTGAAATCGATGGGCTTAATAGTAATCAGGTCATAGACCTTTTACATAAGTTTGAAGATAAGATTGATACATTTGAATATCGAAAAGGGTCAATTGATGATGCATTTATCAAGATTGCTGGAAAGGAGCTTCAATAATGTTCGCCTTAATGAAGAGAAATATCAAAATTTATTTTGCTAATAAACCAGGTGTAGTAATGTCATGTTTTGGTGCACTAATTTCATTTGTGATTTATATTGGATTTTTACAACAAAATCTTGTTGATTCTTGGCAAAACGTTAGTCATGCAAAACAATTATTGGACCTCTGGATGCTTGGCGGTATTGTTTCAATTGCAGGCATTACTACTTCGTTTCAAGCACTTGGTCAAATGGTGAAGGATAGGGAAAGCCGAGCAATTGATGATATGAAGCTAACGAATTTAACTCCAATTAGTGAATGCATGGCCTACGTAGCTTCAGCATTAATAATAAGTTTCTTGATGCAGGTTATTACCTTTTTGGTGATGGCAATTTATTTTTCAGTGGTTGATAAGGTGAATATTCAATCGACTGTATATTTGCCAGCATTAAGTTTTATGTTATTAGGTGCAATTGGCGCAACTTTATTAAACTTAGTTATCGTTTTATTTATCAATTCTTCAACAACGTTTAGTCGTTTGTCGTCGGTAATTGGAGCAGCAGCTGGATTTATGGTTGCAACTTACATGCCTTATGGAACTTTATCAAAAACTGCGCAAAATATAGTAAAATTGTTTCCAAGTAGTTATGAAGCGGCAAGTTTTAGAAGCTTGCTCTTAAATAAATTAAGTCAGGAAGATGTTCCAGATGAAATGCGTCAAAAATTGATTGAGTATTTAGGGATTCATTTTAAATTTGGGTCTCATCAATTAACTAACGGGGATAATGCATTGGTAATAATAGCTATGTCACTCTTATTGATAGTTATAGTAATATGTCTCGCAGTCATGCTTGATAGAAGGAAGAATTAACACGTGAATGTAGAATTTCAGTCAGATTCTAATTTGAAAAAAGATCAAATTAAGATCAAAGTAATTTCTTTAGAGGAAACAGCAGAAGTAAAAAATTTATTGGCTTATATTCAAGATTTTGGTAAAAAGGTAGATTCAATTCTGCCGGTAAAAACTGAAGATCGGATTTTAACTATTAAAATTGAAGAAATTATCAAAGTCGAGGTTGAAAAAACAGAATTAACTTTTTATACCAAAAGTGCTGTCATTAAAACTACAGGTCGCTTATATCAAGTTCTAGAGAAATTAAATAATGACTTTGTACAGGTATCAAAACATGGGATTATTAATTTGAATTATCTTGAAACACTCGAGGCAGGATTTACGGGCAATATGATTGCAAAACTAGCTTTTAAACAGAAGACTGATGTTTCAAGAAGATATTTACCTAAATTAGAAAAGAAACTGGGATTATAAAATGAAAATTTGGCATAAAGTTTTAGATTTTTGTGTAACTGGAATGGGATTTGGTGCAATTACTTGCTTGCTTATTTTAGGAATAGTATCAAATAGTGTAGGTGCAATTAATATCCCATTAATGAGCGTAATTGTTGTTTTCATTTGTAGTGGTTTGATTGGGGAATTGAGTTTTCTTTTTTATACTAACCTGTCATATTTAGTTGCGTTGTTGTTACATTTAATTGGTACATTTACGTTGTTTTCTATTATGATGCTTTTTAATCATTGGCTTATAGATTGGCAAACTTTAGGTATCTTCATTTTTGTATATATCATAATTTGGATTGTGATTAGATTGACGCAAGAAAAAGATATTCAAAAAATTAATCGTCAGATTAAAAAGCGGAATGGTAAAGATGAATAATAATGCAATTTAAAAGGAAAATCTTCCATTAGTGTATGTGCTACAATTAAATCGTAGTTCACATATATTAATATGGGAGAAAAAGAATGAAGAAACGATTTTTAATTGCAGGTGCTTCTGCTGTGATGGTGACCTTGTCATTAACTGCATTGAATTCCAAGCCAGTTAAGGCAGCCAAAAATGCCGTTGATTTTATGACATA
>JAHLFT010000082.1 GCA_018883635.1 Candidatus Lactobacillus pullistercoris | reverse complement strand
ACAGAATTCATTCATGCTTATATGGGTTCAAAATATCTTCAAGATCATATGCGGTTAAATAAAGTAGTCTTTTTAGGGGTACCAGTTGAAGAAAGTCTTAGCGATCAGTTAAAATATCGCTATCATTTAGTTAATAAATCGACAGACAAGAATTTTCACCAATTATTTTTAGAGATGAAAAATTGGCAATTAAATTATCCAGTTGAAATTTATAATTTAATGGGTAGTGAAGAAGGCAGTAAAACAACTGATGGAGCTGTTCCTCATATCCAATCGGAAATGTTAAAATCATTAGTTAAAGCTCATCCATCGATTAGGTATCATCAAAAAGTATATCCAAAAACTACTCATTTTCAATTACATCACCGCACAAAAATTTTAAACAATATCGCTAACATTTTATGGGGAAGGAATTAAAATGAATAAAGAACATGGTCAAGTAACAGGAATTATATGGCGTGGGCCGGATGACTTAGCTATATACCAACAATTAAAAGAGTATGCAGATAAAAAAGGTATTTCAGTTTCAAAGGCAGCCAAGCAATTAATTAACACAGCTCTCAGGAAAGATTAAAAAATCCTAATTGGTTAAGTTTATTATTCCATGATAGAATCTTAAATGTACAAAAATTAAAGGGGAGTTCACTTAATGACAAATCAAAAAAGTAAGACAGTATATTTCTGTGCCGGGTGGTTTACTGACAAGCAAAATAAAGCTTATGAGGATGCAATGAATGCAATTAAGGCTAACCCTACAGTAGATGTAGAGAATTCTTATGTGCCATTACAACACCAATATAAAGGATTACGGGTTGATGAACATCCAGAGCTTTTGCAAGATCGCGAATGGAGTACAGCAACTTACAATGGTGATCGAGTAGGTGTTTCAACTTCTGATATGCTTTTAGCAGTCTACATTCCTGAAGAAGAAGATGTAGGAATGGGTGTTGAATTAGGAATGGCACGCGCACTAGGTAAATATATTATGGTAGTGATTCCTGATGAGGACTTTGGTAAACCAATTAATTTAATGAGTTGGGGAATTGCAGATAATTTCATTAAAATGTCAGAACTTCCTAATTACGATTTTAATAAACCATCTTACAATTTCTACGATGGTGGAGTATATTAAGAAAAAAAGATGTGCGATTTCAACTCGCGCATCTTTTTTACAAAATTTTAGTTTACATAATATCTCTAACGGTTAATAAATTGATGTTCAATCTCTGACAATAGCCCAGCATGATTGTTATCGTATCTTGTAACTTTATCAGCAACTTTTAGTAGGTCATCAGTAGCATTTTTCATTGCATATCCATAACCAACTTCTGATAACATCTCAATATCGTTTGAAGTATCTCCAAAAGCAACTACTTGATCTAGAGTTCCGTTCAAGTAATTTTCAACTAGTCTTTTTAATCCCAAGGCTTTATTTACGCCTGCCGGTAGGATATCAATGCCATAAGCTCCACTATAAGTTGCTTGAATTAAGTTTGGAAACTGCTCATTTAATTGATTTACATATCCTTGGATAATAGTTTGGGATAATTTGCGTTTGGCCCAACCAATGTTTAAGTTATAAATTGGCTCAGTGATTTTTTGAAGGTCAGAAAAATATGTGTGGTGGGGATAAAAAGGGACTGGAACATCGCGATACTGCTCGGCAAGGATTGTTTGTGTTTCGCCAGATAAAGATAGGATGTCAGGGCTAGGGAACGTATGCTTAATAAAAGCATAAAGTTGTTGCAACGTCGCAATTGAATGAGTCTTGCCGTATACAGATTTGCCGTTTATTATCAGTCGTCCGCCATTTTCTGCTACAAATTCTGTTACAAGTGGGCACGGTTGAAAGATCGTTGACAATGCATCGTAACTATTCCCACTTGCAATAATAAAGTGATAGTTTTGTCGTTGTAATAGTTCAATATCTTTATTTAAACGGTTAACGTCGAATTTATCATTATCATCTAGTAAGGTGCCATCAACATCGATCGCAATAAAACGGTATTTTCCCATTTGATTTCCTCTCTGAAATATTAATTTGTAGAAGAATCTTGTGGCTTTTCTACAGTAGTTTTACTTTTAAGTTGTTGCCTTAACTGTGTATTTTCTTTTTGCAGTTGGTCAATCTTTTTTTGATACTTTTTTAATTCGTCCTTACTAACACGCGATGATTGTAATTCTTTTAATTGCTTATTAGTTTTGAGGTGATTAGAAAATGATAGCAAGTAAATAATAATAGCCCCAATAAGTAAACAGATAAAGATTAGCAGCACTAGTGGCATTTTTACTTGTGCTCCAAAAAGATTGACTACTACAGTTGCCGTATTTAATAGTGCAAAGATAGCGATTATGATCAGAATAACGATTGAAGCAATGGTTGTAGATTGCTTTTTCATGGAAAATTCCCCCTCATGTTTTATGTAACATATCTATTATATTAACTTAAGAAGTGCTGGTAAAGGAGAAGGGGGAATAAATAAGCGTCATATGTATTTGTATTTTTAAATAAAATTGACAAATTCTCTTTATTTTTTTAATAAATGCGCTAAAATAGGAATATAAGGCGTCCTTAGTGTAATGGATAGCACATGAGATTTCGGTCCTCATGATCCGAGTTCGACTCTCGGGGGACGCATTTTTGTAAGATTGTATAAAAAAGAAGCTCCGATAAAATGCTGATATAACGTCATTTTACCGGAGCTTTTGTTTAGTTAAAATGGTATGAAATGGTGAAAGTTTGTAAAGCTGGGGAACATCGGCAATTTTTGTGCACCAAAAATAATCATTGCCGTAAACTTATTTGATTTAATTGAGTGTGCGGGTGCTTTCAATAGAAAAATTTTTGATTATGGAATATATTTTAATAGTAGTAAAGCTATAGCAATCTTGCTATAATTAGTAATAAATAAGCTATAATAAAGGAAATAGTGCATGTATGAAGTAGTTTTTTACGAAGATAAAAATGGAAATAGTGAAATTGGTGATTATTTCGAGAAAATTTCGCAAAGTAAACAAAAGCAAGATAAAGCAATTTATTTAAAAATGCGCCATCAAATTAAGATGTTACAAGCTCTTGGCCCTGTGTTACATACACCACAAGCAAAAAAATTAAAGGGTTATAGGCATCAACTATGGGAGTTACGACCTATGCCAGAAAGAGTATTTTATGGAGTATGGAAGAAAAATAATTTTGTATTATTAAATCATTATGCTAAGAAAAAGGATGAAACAGACCCTCGTCAGATAGAAAGAGCCTTGTCGCTACTTGACGATTGGTACGAAAGGAAGGGTAAATAATGAGAAAATGGGAAGATATAGATAAGCATCAGACGGCTGCAACAAAAGAAGAATTATCGATTGTTGATACCTTGTCTTTTTTAGAAGTACAAAGAATTAAACAGGGCATTTCGCAAATAGAATTTGCAAAAAAAATCGGTATGACACAACCTCAATTGGCTAAAATCGAGAATTTAGATTCAATCCCTACGCTGCCTACATTAAATAAATATGCTGCTGGATTAGGTTTGCAAATCAAGTTGTCTATTTCTCCATTGATGGAAGCCAAGTAGATAAATATTAACAATAGTTGCACCGTGAAGTAATTTCATGGTGCTTTTTGATTTTGTCAATAATGTGAAAGTTGGATTGTTATTAGTTTGCTTTTTAGTAGTAAAGGCAAGAAATGATCTATGGCCGGGTTAAATACTTATCTAAAAAGTCCATCACAATTTTAAATACCTGTGGTTGAAGGAATTTTACATCCATGTGACTTGCACCTTCAATTTCGTATAATTCAGTAGGAACGTTGTTTTCAACTAATACATCATAAAGCTTTTCACTATCTTTGATTGGAACAACGACATCCTCCGTACCATGAAAGATAAGAAAGGGCGTAGAAGTAGAATTTACATACGTGAGGGGATTTGCAGCAGAATCAAGCTCGGGAGCGTTTTCAGGTTCAGCGCCAAGCAAGTTACGGTAAACAAAATCAAAATCGTTTGATGCACTTCCTGTTTTAGCGGTTAAGGGATCAACTACACCATAAAAAGGAACCGCTACTTGAACATCACTGGAGTAATCTAAATTAGCACCTTTGTCGAATTGGTTAAGACCATTAGTAACACCTAACATACTTGCCATATGACCACCAGCTGATTCTCCCATCGCAATAAACCGATTAGGATCAGCTTGAAAGCGCTTGGCATTAGCTCTTATATAACGAATAGCAGCCTTAGCATCTTCCAATTGCCCAGGAAACTGAACTTTATTGCTATCACGATATTCGACACCAACAACAATATAACCATGCCGAGCAAAATCAACCAAATTTGGCAGATGAACATTGTGATCAGTATCCATCCAGCCGCCACCAGCAAACCAAAAAATTACTGGGTAACGTGTATCATCATTAGTTTGAAAATGCCGAATGACTGAAAGCTTCAAATCTCGCGTTGTATTACCAAGCCATCCAGGAACTTGCGTATACGTAATATCTGAATCTAGCCATAAACCGTCACGTACTTGATCAACTTTAAGCGTATGTTTCATGATAAAAACTCCTTTTAAAATACTTTTGACATAGACTTCATCAATAGTATTACATAAATCTTTTAAAACATAAATCAAAAGTATTAGTTTTGTTTAGAAAAAGTTTTATTAAAGTTAAAAATAAGCATTAAATAAATTCTTTTGAGAAAGCTAAAAATTGATATTCTGGGGGGAATTTTAAATTTATTCGCATTAAAACTATAATTTTAATGACAGGTTAATTTTGAAATAAATCGTTCCCTCTTTACGCATTTACTAGCAACTTCGCTTATTTTATGGTTAGATTAAATTAACATATATTTATAAGGAGCGATCATCTATGGAAATTCAATACTGGGCTGATATTGCGTGCCCATATTGCTATATGGGAATTACACAATTACAACGGGCGCTTAAAGAATTAAAGATTGCCGATCAGACACCATTAAAATTTATGTCATTTCAACTAGATCCAACGTTGCCAACAACAACTGATTTATCAATGACAGAATATTATGCAAAAGCTCATCAACTAGCTAAGCAAGAAGCTGCTACACAAATACATAAAATTGATCAACTTGCTGCCGATATTGATTTACCAATTAAGATGGAAAATGCGATTCCTGTTAATACATTAGCTGCTCATCGCTTAATAAAATACATTGAGAGTTTAAATGACCAAGCATTACTTAATAAGGCTGTTAAACGTCTTTATCAACTTTATTTTAATGATAATGAATCAATCGCGGACTATGAAGCTCTAACTGTTGCAATGAATGAAATCGGACTACCTGTTGCTGATGTTAAAAAAGTTCTTGAATCTAATCAGTATGAAGATGAAGTTCGAAAAAATGAACGGCGCGCATTTATGATTGGAATGCCAAGTGCACCGCTATTTGTGATTAATAATAAGTATTCAATCACTGGTGCACAACCTTATGAAGTATTTTTAGAAGCCTTGAAAAAAGTAAAAGATACAACTAAATAAGATCCAAGCAAATCAGAAGATAATTTCTGGTTTGATTTTTTTGTTCCCCCTGCTCTATTTGTAAATAGAAAAACTGTAATTCTTTATAAATTCTAATCATCCGGGTAGAATAAGATTTGAGGAGGTTTTGGGAATCCTAATCCTGCAATTATTTATGCCGGAACAGCCGAATTAATTGTTTCGCTATTATATCTGGCATCAGGAATCGTCTATATCGCTACTTGTGGTATTGATGGTTTAGGTGGTGATATTTCTGGATTATCGATGATGCTAATCAGTTGGGTTTTAGGCTTGTTAACGTGTACTATCTATCTTCCATTGCAACTATGGGCATGGTTGGCGTTAATTATTGGAGTCGGCTTCTTTGTCTGGCATATTATGTTACGACGTGAATAAATCATGCTAATTATTGGGGATCTACAATATCTGGTGTTGATATAGAAATATC
>JAHLFT010000081.1 GCA_018883635.1 Candidatus Lactobacillus pullistercoris | reverse complement strand
TGTCCATGATAGAATGTAGTGAGTCCATTTTGACCTCCATAGATGTTTTTGTGGTTATTAACATTCTATCAAACAGGTCCAAATGGACTTTTATTTTCTACAAAGTGTTCAAGTTAATTTTACAATCGGCGCTCCAATATTATTTAACTTTAATCAATACTCCTAGACTTAACCATTCATTTAAAATGCCACCTATTATTCTTCAAAGTAAGCCTAATCTTGGTCATAATTTTATCAGCTGGAATCATAATAGGCTGATCTGGGAAAGTACGCTGTACTCGTTTTAAATAAGTAAAATAATTACCTTTTCCATACTGCCCATTAGGTGAATACAGACGATACAATTTATCAGATCCTGGATAGCCCTTCCCTTGCTTGTATTGATGTGCAACTCCCTTAGCTTTATGACGCATTCGATAATAATATTTAGTGGTCGTTTTATCACGGATTATTACTTTATTGCCATCAAAAGTAAAACCAATAAAATTAATCGTTTTATGTTTTTCATTCAATTTTGGTGTAAATAAATGACCAATATTTTTAACAGTATGATTTTGAACTTTATAGATTTGTGTTTTTGCAGGCTGCAGCTCTAATATTTTTCTTGTCTTAAATGATTCAAAACGTTTAATTATTGCCTCAATATCATCCACTGAACTCATATCCATAGGTAAAATAATTATGAAATCGTCACTGTATCTCCTATAAACACCACCGCACCTTACCACAAAATCATTAATCGTTTTGTCAATTTCTAACATATAAACATTAGCTAAACAGGCACTAATTGATGAACCTTGAGGAATCCCTTCATTTCCATAATGATGTTTGATATGTGAGCGATATTTTTTATACGCTTTCTTAGATAAAACTCTTTGCTTAGAGTTAAAGGCAATTTTATCTTTTCGATTCGTAGGATTGAGGTTATTTAAGCTATAGAGATCATCCAAATCCCAATAATCATAATTTGTAATTCTTTTGAAAACTGTATAATAATCTGAGCTGAGCTTGTTAACCTGTAGCAAGTCACATAAACGTTCTTTCAAATATTGATGGTTAATTCTATCAAAAAAGCTAGTAAAGTCACCTATCATAACATAGCAAGATGGATGTTCATTTATGAAGTGATACATTTTATAAAATTCAGTTATAGTGTCAGTATGCAAATCTGTGCGATACGCTATGGGGACTTCATAAATACGATCCTTTTTTAAACGTAAGTTATATTTTTGATTAATCAAAAAGCTATAATATTGATAAATGCAACTATCGATATGTGCCGCATAACATATAGTACGTGACTTACACTTTTTTCCATTGATCTTATCATACTTATGATATTCAAGGTTATATCTTATAAATGGATAAAAACCATGCCGCCTAATTTTCTTAGTATCAGTAATATAATTCTTACATTTACTTAAATCAGTTCGCAGATCAAAATGAGCATATTTCCTTTTACTTTTTTCCAAGACTTTGGGATCTTTAAACCATTCATCTACATCCATAATTACCTCAATAAATGACGATACCCACTGGCAACGGAGAGTAGCGTTCCTAACCAGTGGGTACAAAAATCAAACTTATAATTTATGACAACAATCACTGAGATAAATTACAACTACTCAGTAATGTCATGTATATTCATGCTACCATGAATCTGAAAGGACTCGTTATGAATCTCTCTCCAAGTACAAGAATCATCCTAATAATTGTAGAATTATTATGGATTTCATCAGATCAAGAAACATATTCTCAAGTCGCCGAGCTTGGAACTGAATTTATTATTAATATTATTAATAAATTCTGGGCCAAGGTCTTGACAACAATCCTTCTCCATTATGCCTAATTTCATCATAACGCAAACTCTATTATACAAATAAAAATAACATTTAGCAAGATTTTTGCGTAAGTAGTAAGTGTCAATGTTTTATAGTCTATCCTCGCTTATACGCATCAGCCAACACCACGTCAAAATAAAAGCAGCCTTCGTTCATAGGAACGCAGACCGCAAACATGTTAATTGTCTCACCACAGAAATTAACACTCAGATTATAACCTTACATCGCACTAAATATCAACACAACTCTACGCCTTCTTAAGCAAACTATGGTCAATCGGTTTGCCCTTTAAGTGGGCGCCACGAATGTTCTTGGCAATCATTGACTTGCGCTTGCTCTTCTTGTCGTAAATCCAGTCGCCTTGGGCTATAGCGATATTCTCAACTTTGGTAGTATCGCCATCAATTCTGACCAAGAATGCTGGTGCCATCGTTGAGCGCTTGTTAGGGCCTGAAGCAAAGCCACGGTTCTCCTCATTAACACCAGCTTTCTGGTAATAATTTTGAGGGTTTAAAATTTTAATGAGCGGGCGGAAAGATAGGTCTTTTCGCCTTTATTTTTGCAAAAAAAGATCAGTTTTCAAATGTCAATATCTTAACTTAATGACATTGGCTTTTTGACTAGTACTTATTTTTTTCAATTTTATTTTTCATTACCTAAATACTCATATATTTTTAACGATAATTATTAAAAATCCTACTTTTTTTAAACTTTCCTTATTAATTCTTTACATTCCTGTCTCTTCATACAAATCCGCTCCATCACCGCATGAAGCTCACCAAGATTACTCAATGAAATCGTTCCCTTAACCGCTACAATTTTCTCTACTTCAGTTAATCTACGATGAAGCCAACCCAGAATTTCATCCAATCTAGTGTACATTATGAAGTAAAGTTCCTTAGCCTTCCGTCTTAAAAATCTGCTTCATCTCAGGATGCCCTTTAAGCAACCTATCGCACCCATTTTTCATTAATCTTATTCTTTACTATTTAATGTTTCCGGCCAATCTCATTATGACAAAAAATGTCCACCCAAACAAAAAGTCAGCATACAGCTGACCATTTTATTCGAATAATTATTTCATCAATTTTGCAATACTTCTTGATTGATAAAATCTACGAACACTATTAGGATTTTTCAAAATCAATTGTTTTAATTTTCTGCCGTCTTTAGTTACGCTGGTGACTCGCAAACCTCCTCCGAAATCGTTGTCACCACGATCTAACCAAATAGGATCTATCCCTAAATACTCATGCCCTTGATACCTATACTTCCATGATGCCATCCAGTGATGATCACTCGCATACTTACTTGCACGCTTTTGATACTTAAAACTTTTGTCAAAAAAAGTTTTATCTCGCTGATATAAAGTGTATGTACCGTGGGGAACCTGCTTCCCAAGAAATGGTAAAGTAATGGTATGAGAAGCAATTTTTATTTTGTTCAAACCTCTACCATAATTATATGTATACCATGTTCCGCGCATGGCCTTAGGCGTTGTCACTCTACTGCCACGAGAACATGCTGCCGCAACTTTATTAGTTCCAAGCAATGCACAAGATATAATTGCAATAAAAAATATAATCCCCACTTTTAATTTTTTCATAAAATATCATCTCAAAAACTTTTTCAACACACTTCCCATTCAAACTAAATGACCAGCATTTGCGCTGGCCATCTTTGATTATAAAAGGTTGTTCTTCAATATTATACAACACTACATTGCTGTTAACTTAACTTTTGTGCCAAATTCAAAATATACTTGCGCAGATCATCCTTGGTTTCGGGATGGCTCAAGCCATACTCAATCGAGGTTTCGAGATAGCCTTCTTTATTACCCACATCATGGCGCTTTCCCTTAAACACATGAGCAAATACTCTTTGTGTCTTGTTCAACGTATCAATCGCGTCAGTTAGTTGTACTTCTCCACCTCGACCAGACTTGGTTTCAGCCAAAATGTTAAAAATTTCTGGCGTTAGCAAATAACGACCAATGATCGCTAGGTCACTTGGTGCCTTATCAATAGCTGGCTTTTCAACAAAATTCTTCACATTATAAAGACTGTCGTTGACCTTGCCATCTGGCGCAATGACACCATACTTTGAGACTTCCTTGTGTGGGACCTTCATTACAGCAATTGTAGAAGCATGAGTCTGCTCATAGTCATTCAGCAACTGCTTAGTTAATGGAATTT
>JAHLFT010000080.1 GCA_018883635.1 Candidatus Lactobacillus pullistercoris | reverse complement strand
AAATCAAAGTTAAGGGAGATCTTACGATATGAAAAGTATACCGCAATTTAATTACGAAAAGGACACCAATTCTTTAATTTCTTCTTTTGTTAGACTAATAGGTCTAGCTCAGTTGAGTAAAAAGGCCAACTTTAGACGCCATTCCTTAATTGATTTAGTTTCGGTTATCGTTTGGATGATTAAAGCACGTTTTGCTCGTAAATCATTGTTACGTTTTGATAAACCTGCTGCCTTTACCAGTAGAACCGGTAGAAACGTCTTAAACGATGGAAGAATCAATTGGCAGAAGCTGATCTGTCTGGCTGCCGTTAAGTTGATCTCATCCTTGAAGCCAGTGATTGATCATCGAAGAAGATTGACTTTAATAGTCGACGATACATTAATGTCGCGCACCTGTTTTACTAAGACCGAGCTGCTGGCTAGAGTATATGACCATAACAAGAAACAATATTTAACGGGATATCGTGGACTGACGGTTTGCTGGAGCGATGGCAATACCTTTCTCCCGGTCAATTTTGCCCTAATGTCTAGCAAGAAGCCTAAGAATATGATTGGCAAAGGTCCAACAATCCTAGATTAACGCTCAATTGCCGGTCGCAGGAGAGCACAGGCACAAAGACAGATGAACGATGTTACCGTTAAACTGATTAAGCAAGCCGTTGAGGAGGGAATTACAGCCGATTATGTTTTATTTGACAGCTGGTTTTCTTCGCCCAAGATGTTTTGGCAGCCGATATAAAAACTAATTTAAGAAGCAAAAAGCCAGATACCATGAGGTATCTGGTCAATTTTAGTGCTTTCAACTTTCAGTTTTATAATTTAATTACGCAAAAAAATCTTTTTTTGCTTAAAAAATAAAAAAATATTTTATAAGGATGTATTCTTTAAGAAAGATAGCTGTTTTTTGTTATAATATAGGGTGAATTTGAGGAGGGCACGATGGAAAAGCTAAATACCATGATGTTGGCTGATGATTTGGCCTTGTCACAAGATAAGATTTTAAATGGCGAACAAAATTTTGACGCCGAAAGAATATATAAGATTATTGATAACTTAGGTGTTTTGAATAATCCAATTAAAGATTATTTCGAAATGACCGAAGAACAATACTATGAAGCTGAAAGCGATCATAAGTTAACTTTATTGAATCTTTCAGAAAAGCTAGTTGATTTACATGATCGGATTTTGACTAATCACGTTGATGGTTACGTTGATAAAGATGAAATTAACTTAACTTATAATCATGAAGATCCATATGAAGATGGTATGTATAATCCAGAAGTTGATTATCATGTCTTAACTTATAGTTTTAAAGTCATTGGGGCAGTCCAATCAATTGCTGCCAAGGATTTGCAAGAAGTATTATCAAAAGATGCTGTCTTGTCACTAGGACTTGCTACTTATGCTTTAGCAAAAAACGCTTAGTTTTTTCAAGTCGGCAAACTCGCCGGCTTTTTCTTTGTCTTTGAGGCGATTTTATGGGATTATTTAGATATAGTAGAGGATTAATTGATAAAGCAATTGGTGCTAGAAAGCGTTCCGCTGTTGAAAAAAACGGCGAATTGATTGATCCGATGCAAAGATTTACAACAATTGGTGAATATCATGTTGGTGCAAGTGATGGTACACCAGGTGGACAAGATTATGTTCTTACCGTGTATAAAGATGAAAAAGGAACTTTACATCAAGCACTAAGTCCCGAAAGTACACAAAAACTAGCACCAGAATATATTCGTAAATTTAATGATGAACTCGGACGCTATCGAGCTTTTCATAATAAAAAGACGGGTCGACGCTATTTAGTAGAAAATTACTTAGATGAGTTTGTAAATAATGCCAAAAAGCATATTCGAGTTGGCGAAAATTCCATCAATATCGGAATAATTACAGACTCACACCTTAAAGATAAAAATAGTGTTGATTTTTATGGCTGGAACGGGTTAACTCATGTCCGTGAATTTTCGTATCTTGATCAATCTGGTTTGTTAAACTTAAAGGCCCACTTAGGTGATTGGATCGACGGCTCAGACGCTGGTTTAGTTAGTGAAAGTGAGTTAATTAAATTGCGGAACGCTTTTAAGTCAGATAAAACGCCCTTTATGATGATCAAGGGTAATCATGATGAAAATGATAAATTTGATGAACATCATGACTTACGAGCATCTTTTCCCGAAAATGAATTTGAAAATATTATGTGGCCAGTCATGTATAAACAGGCCCGGATTCAATATATTTCTAAGCAGCACGGAGTTTCTTACTTTGACTTTGATAATGTCAGAGTGATTTCTGTGAATACATCAGATGTGCCATATATACTCAATAATAAAGGACAAAAGAAGTATGACGAAAAGATCACGCTCGCTATTAGAGAAGATCAAATTGAAGAAATTATTGAAATTTTATCGCATTCATCTGGTAAAAAGATAATTCTCATGAGTCATGCTAATCCGATTAATCGCAAAGGCTCTAATGCTCTCAAGTACAATGGTCGTTCCTTGCACGAATTACTAGTTGCCTTTAATCAGCGTGAAAAGGGCCGGATGCATTCAAATTCAGATGTTCCACCAGAATTTCGTTTATCAAATGACTTTGATTTCACTAGCATTAAACATGCCCGAATTATTGCCTACTTCTGCGGTCACCGCCACCGTGAAGACCAATACCGGATTAACGGCATTCAATATATTCTTTTCAATTGTTCTGCATTAATGGGCAAGAATCATTCTTTGACAACCAAATATAATAAAAATTGGGACCGTAAGATTGATTATGATGATGAATTTGCAGGATACATTGTCAATGTCGATTTGAATAAACATCGTCTCCAAGTATTTGGTTATGGTGCTGCTTCGAAGAGAAAAATTTTTTTTATTTAGTTAAACTTGTTTTAAGAATTTGGTTATTACAAGTCTTTAGCTTATAATAGAAAAGTTCAAGTCGAAATTTATATATCAAAATAAAAATAATTAAAGGAAAGTTAGCTATGTGTGGAATTATCGCTTTTTATGATCCAAAAATAAATGACAAACAAGCAGCTATCGGTAAGATGATGGCCACAATTAAGCACCGTGGACCTAGTTCTGATGGATATTATACTAATGACGAAGTTGCCCTTGGCTTTAGACGCCTTTCAATTATTGACTTAAGATGCGGAAGTCAACCAATTTATAACGAAGATAAAACTAGAGCAATTATTTTTAATGGTGAAATCTACAACTTTAAGCCATTAAGAAGTGAATTAATTGAGAAAGGACATACATTTACTACCAAAGCCGATACGGAAGTTTTGCTTCACGGTTATGAAGAATGGGGAATGGATGGCCTACTTAAGCGTGTACGAGGAATGTTTGCTTTCCTTATCTGGGATGATAACAACAAGACTCTTTATGGTGCACGTGACTTCTTTGGTATTAAGCCAATGTATTACTCTAACCAAGATGGTCACTTATTAGTTGGTTCAGAATTAAAGAGTTTTTTTGAATATCCAAAGTTTAAACGAGAATTAAATGTCGAAGCAGTAAAACCATACTTGATGAACCAATATAATGATCTTGATGAAACCTTCTTTAAGGGTGTATATCGTTTCCCAGCAGGTCATTGGTTCGAATACAAAGATGGTGAAATGCAAACCCATCAATACTGGGATGCTGAATATAAAGAAAATAATTTGAGCTTTGAAGAAACTGTTCAAAGAATCAATGAAGATCTTAAAGAAACTGTGGATCTTTACCGTAATGCGGATGTACCTGTTGGTGCCTTTTTATCTGAAGGGGTCGACTCAAGTTTCTTAACTTCACTTCTTGATCCTGATGATGTCTTCTCCATTTCTTTTGATGATTCAACTTATGATGAAGCATCAAAGGCTAAGGCTTTATCAGATATCAACGGCTGGAATTTCTTCAGTGACAAAGTTGACGCCGATGAAGCAATGAATGACTTCCCAGAAATGCAATATCACATGGATGAACCTGATTCTAATCCATCAATTATTCCACTTTGGTACTTGTGTAAATTAGCCCGTAAGCACGTTACAGTAGCTCTTTCTGGTGAAGGCGCCGATGAACTCTTTGCCGGCTACGTTAACTACGGGATGCACACGCATAATGACATCATTAAGGTCTTTACTAGTGAATTACAAAAACTGCCAAAGAAGCGGCAATGGAAATTAGCTAAGAAGTTAAAGAAGATGCCTAATTTCCCAGGCCGTGTGCACATGTACACTAATTTGGCTAAACCAAGCGAATTCTATGTTGGTCAATCTGTCATTTATGACATGGATTACCCAACGATCTTCACAAGCAAAGATGCCAACAGTATTTTGCAACCAACTTACCGTAATAAATTAACGGTTAACGGGATTTATCAAAAAGACTTTAAGAAAGTTGAAAATATCGATCGCGTTAAGCAAATGCAGTACATTGATCTTCACCACTTTATGCTCAATGATATTGAACAAAAAGCAGATAAGATTTCAATGGCACACTCACTTGAACTTCGTGTTCCATATCTTGATAAAAAGATTGCGGAACTTGCAAATTCAATTCCTACAAAATATTTAGTTAATCGCCATGATACTAAATATGCACTTCGTAAAGCTTCAGAAAAAGTCTTGCCAGAAGAGTGGGCTAAAAGACCAAAATTGGGCTTCCCAACTCCAATCAAGCAATGGCTTAAAGAACCACGTTTTTACAAACAAGTGCGTAAATTATTTGAAGAAGATTTCGTTAACGATATCTTTGATCAAAAGAAGATTATTAAATTGCTTGATGATAACTACAATGGTGATGGTTCTCACCGTCGTCAAATCTGGGCAATTTACACTTTCCTTGTTTGGTACAAGTTATTCTTTGTTGACTACAAAGGAACTGTAGAAAAATACCAACACGTTCAACCTGAAGTTGATGCTTTGATTAAGCAAGGTAAGTTACTTTAAAAGGGAGTTTTTGTAAAGAATGACTAAAAAATTTACACCGATTTTGCTCGGTAGTGATATCAATGTTTATGGAATGGCAAGATCATTTAATGAGGAATATGGCATTAAGGTAAAAGCATTAGCTGATATTCAACTTGCTGCTACCCGTTATTCCAAGATTGTCGATGTTCATTTGCATAAAGGCTTTAGCGCCGATCCAACCTTTATGGAAGTTATGCACAAAGAAATGGAAATCTACAAGGATCATGAAGAACCAGTAATCTTAATTGCTTGTGGTGATGGTTACGCAGAACTTTTATCAAAGCATAGAGACGAATTAAGTAAGGTCTTCGTTGTTCCTTACATTGATTACGATTTGCTTGAAGTATTAATTTCAAAAGAAGGCTTCTACAAGACTGCTGAAAAGTATGGCTTGCCATATCCTAAGACTAAGATCATTACAATGGATGATTACAAAGCTGAAAACTATTTAACCATTCCATTTAATTATCCAGTTGAACTTAAGCCAGAAGACCCAGTTTCATGGCTTAATTGTCAATTCGAAGGCCGTAAGAAGACCTTTACTATTCACGATGAAGCAGAACTAGCTGATATCGTTGGTAAAATTTATACTCACGGCTATAAAGAAGACCTTATTTTGCAAGACTTCATCCCTGGAGACGACTCCAACATGCGGACACTAAACGCATATGTTGACAAGAATCACCAAGTTAAAATGATGTGCTTAGGTCATCCTTTACTTGAAGACCCAACTCCACAATCAATCGGTAACTACATGACAATTTTGCCAGCTTATGATGAAAAGTTGTATGAACAAGTTCAAGGTTTCCTTGAAAAATTGAACTATACAGGAATGGCTAACTTTGATATCAAATACGATAAAAGAGATGGTCAATACAAGTTCTTTGAAATCAACTTGCGTCAAGGTAGATCAAGCTTCTACGTAACTTTGAATGGTTATAACTTGGCTAAGTGGTATGTTGATGATTATGTTGAAGACAGTCTTAAAGACAAGGATACCGTTTACGGTAACAAATTAAAGTCCAGTTACAAGTTATGGCTTGGTGTTCCTGTTAAGATCTTTAAGGAATATGCTTTTGATAATGAAGCTAAGCAAACCGCATTGGAATTAATTCATGAAGGCCGTTACGGCACGACTGTTTTCTACGATAAAGATCGCAACTTCAAGCGTTGGCTATTAATGAAGTATATGTTCCATAATTACTTTGGCCGCTACAAGCAATATTACCAAGTAAACAAGGGTCAATACTTCGAAAAAGAAAATAATTAATAACAAAAAAGTCTAAATTGAAAGTAAAAATTTCAGTTTAGGCTTTTTATTTTGGCCCTTAATTGCCACTGATTAATTCAAACAAAAATAACGAATAAAAGATAAAACTGGGCCTGAAAATACGCAGTTGCTTTTCTTGAATAAGTTCTCGGAGGCGCTTTAAACTGAAGGTAAACAAAAGAGATATTTGGAAGGAGTAAGAATATGGTTAAACAGACGGATTCAAAAAATGATCTGGAAAAAGAAGACGTCCAAAAAGTCTTAACAGATCTAAATGTTGACCCCAAGACTGGTTTAAGCATGCAAGAAGCCAAAAACCGGTTAGGTAAATATGGTCCTAATGCCATTACGGCAAAAGAAGAACCGTTATGGCTTAAGTTTTTGAAGAATTTTACAGGTCCGATTGCTTATATGATTGAAGCCGCTGCGATTGTTTCCGCTATCATCGGTCACTGGGATGACTTTGTAATTATCTTAATTTTACTTTTATTTAATGCTTGTATTGAATTATGGCAAGACCGTAAAGCTTCAAATGCTTTATCTGCATTAAAGAAGGGCTTGGCTCCAACTGCTAATGTTATGAGGGATGGAAAATTTGCCACCATTCAAGCAAGTAAGTTAGTTCCAGGTGATATCGTCAAGATTTGTTTGGGACAAATTGTGCCAGCTGACATGCGCTTTATCAGTGGTGACTATGCTTTTATTGGCCAAGCTGCAAAGTTTACCGGTAACTAAAAAGATCGGGGACGAAGCATATTCTGGCAGTATCGTTAAGCAAGGCGAAATGACCGGGGGTGTTTATCGCTACTGGTTCACATACCTTCTTTGGTAAAACTGCTAAGTTGGTTGCCAGTGCCGGTGGTGAAAGCCATGCACAAAAGGCAATGTTCAAGATTGGTAACTTCTTAATTGTCGTTGCCATTATTTTAGCCTTAATCATGGTTGGTTTTAGAGTCTACAATGATTTGACAGCCCACTCATTCGGCCTTGATACAGCTTTGAGCATTTTGACGATCGAAATTAATCCGAAGAAACAAAAGAAATCCAAATAAAATTGCTAACTTAAGAAGATAAATAACGATGAAAAGAATTGACTGATTTCAGTTTTGCCAATCAATCAATTCTTTTTTTGCTTATCAAAATAACAAGTGTTATACTAAACTTAGTTAAGATAGTGATGCAAAATTTGACAGATAAAGTTATTATTTTGTACATATAGTAAAGAAAAAGCGTCTGAGATCATTGTCTCAGTCTTTTTTGTTCGGAATACCATTCTGAAAGAGGAATGTTTTAGTAAATATTGTATAATAAATTGCGAAACGGTGAACTTCTATCAAAAAGGAGATTGCTTATTATGGGAAATGAGAAAGAGATAAATCAAAAGAGGCAGGAACACATTTTAAAAGCACTAGACTTTTTAAAAAATGGTGGTGACTTCAGTAAAGCTTCGACATTTTTGCAGAAGGCGAAGGATGATCGTCCAGACTTTGCCAATGTTGAAGGACACCCACTCAACACTCTATATGCGGAAAATGCTGCTATTACTAATTTAATTGAAGAAAAGTTGTTGCCAGATTTGAAGAAATGGCAACAAGATGGAAAAAACGAGGAGTTACTCGATCGGATGCGTAAAGAACTTAAAAAGTTGCAGACGATCAAGTACCACTATATGCGTAAAGAAAATTCTTTGTATTCATTCCTCATAAAATATAATTTAATCAGCGAAAATGGCTCATCAGCTTTATGGGCACAAGATAACCGCATCAGAGCTAATGTTGATGAAGCTTATGATTCCGTTGAGGCTGCTACATTACCTGATAAGTATGTAATTGAAGAAAAAGTGGAAAAGGCAGCCAAAGAAGTGCTCTGGATGGTCTTTTATGAAGATACGATTTTGCTGCCGCTGCTAACAGTTGTTTCTTCACCAACAGATTGGTACATCGTTAAGCAAGACGAACTTGAAATTGGCTATACTTTGATTGATTATCCAAAGGGCTGGACGCCATCTCAGAGTGATATCGATAGAGCTAATTGGAAGAGAGACCAAGCCGGAATTTTATCTGATAAAGTTAAGAAGGCTTATGCTCAATTCTTACATGACTTTTTATCAGTAGATATTACGATGAAGAAGAGTTCCGTCTTGCGTGGAGATCCGAGTTATCCAATTGGCGATGAAAAGAGCGGTCCGGACTTAGTCTTAGATAATGTCCAAGACGTTACGGTAAAAATGGAAATTGGTTCGCTTACCTTAAAGGAAATCCCAGCGATTTTCAATGTTTTGCCAGTGGATTGTACTTTTGTTGATAAATTCGATAAGGTGAAGTGGTTTTCAAATACTGACCGAGTATTTCCACGGACGAGAAGCGTTATTGGTCGGCCAGTAATCAGATGCCACCCGCCAAAGAGTATCGATAAGGTCATGAAGATTTTGGATGATTTCCATAAGGGGATGGCAGATAGCCGCGACTTCTGGATTAATGTGCATGGCCGGATGATTTATCTCTGCTTTTACGCAGTGCGTGATAATGAAGATAATTACTTAGGCTGTCTTGAGACAGTACAGGATATTACAAAGTTTAAGACACTATCTGGTGAGAAGACTTTGGAAAATCAAGATCAATATGATGATTAAAGCTTAACAATAACAAAAGAAGCATTCTTTAGCAACGTGAAGGTTGGCGAGGGATGCTTCTTTTGTTTTGCGTTTTAATTATTGGAATTTTAATAACAATATCTTTATTTTAAATTAAACATATACCTATTTTTTGTTAGCTTGGGTCAGTGATGGTAAAATATATTTAAAAAGGCATTTAAGTTACAGGTATATATAGCATATACGCGTGGTGCTAGTTAAATCGTTCTAGACAATATGCCATATTATAAGCTAAAATGGCAACTTCGAGTCTCTCTTGAAAACCTGCTAAACTTCTAGCTCGATTATTTTCAGCGTTGTAGTGAGACAAAAGCGAAAAATCACTCTCGATGGTCCTTCTGAGTGACATTAAATAGTGCTTATTGTGCTTTTGAGCATTCTTCATGTTTTTACGATATGGTGTCCAAAGCGTATAGCCCATTTGCTCTAAGCATTGATGCAAGTTTTTACCCAAATATCCTTCATCGCCCAAAAGGTAACGATTGTCAGGATGAGCGTTAGTAATCAGTTCTACTGTTTCTTTACTGTCTCTTATACACATCTCCGAGCCCACGAGACATACCGGAGATCTCGT
>JAHLFT010000079.1 GCA_018883635.1 Candidatus Lactobacillus pullistercoris | reverse complement strand
GATAACCATTTTTATCTCAGTAGTTGTTGTGTTAATAACGGGTGTGTTAATTTTCAAAAATGTAAATGATACATCTAAGATTATTTTAGATGCCAAAGTAGCTTCAGATGATAATCATGAGATTGCATTTGTCAATGTCTATGATAATGGAAAAATAGTGAAATGTTCATCTTTAAAAAATAGAAATTTTGTTAGACCAATTGAAGTAGATCCTCAAGTTTTTGAAGATCATACTAGCACTAATAATTCTACTTATTTGACTGTAAATAAAAAACTACTAAATAAAAATAAAGCAATTTCTTCTGATCCTACATGGATTAGGTTAATTAAGAACTTAGCGAAAAGAAGTAAACATCTAATAGCAATATTAAGCTTATTTAAGCTTGATCATGAGTATTATATTTTTATTAAATATAATGCTGGTCTTTCAGATGAAGGTACTCTCTATAAATACGATGGTAAGTTTAAAAAAGTATGTACATTAGATTCAAACAAAATAATTGCTTTAAGAAAGAGTAACTAAACGTAATGGAAATACTAATTACTTTGTGAAAGATTAAAATAAGCACAAATAAAAAGCCCGTCAATTCGGGCTTTTTTATTTGTATACGGTGCTATTTTCACAATCTTTTTTCGTATACCTTTTTTAAGGCGCATTCTTGTGCCTACTTCGCAAAACTTGCATTATGTAAACTTGAAATAAATAACCCCCCCAAGGATTTCCTTGAGGGGTATTTTTGTGTGTTGAACACACTTATCGCTATTTAAATTTTATAGCATTTCATGACTAGAAACAATAGAAAAATTATTACATTCTTGCTTGTTTTGATCGGAAAATCGAGACAAAACGATATTTTAATTTGCTAAAAATGTACCTTTTTTGACGAAAAATACGTTAGATTTTTTAAAATCCTGAAGAATATCTTATGAAAATTACTGTTTTGTGCCTACTTTGAAGAAGCCTTGAAAATGTTGATACTTGGGGATTTCTACCCTTAAGCAGTGCAGAAACAGGATCGTTTTGATTTCTAAAAGTTTATTTTTGCTTGTCTATCAAGCTTTTAAGAGTGAGTGGTATTAGTGACTAAATGGTTATAAAGCTTGATCTATCAGCATTTTTGAACCCCTTTTTAGCATTTTGGTTGGTTTGAGATAAACCGTCGTAAATCGCCTTATGGGTATAAATTTAAGTCGTTGGTACAACAGGTAATATAAAAATTACTAAGTTAGTCCAATTAGAATGAGAGGCTTTTTCATGGGTAAAAAATTCAACTTATCTAAAGATGAGATTTTAAATAAAGTACTCAAAAACCATAAAGCAATCGCCGATGTAACCGACATGCTTTTGAGGACTAATAAGGTCAAGCTGGATGAACCAATTGGGGTTACAACACAACTTGCTTTATTTTCAACTAAATTTGATCTTGATTACAATAGTGCTCATTTGGCAATTGAACAAGTTAAAGATACTTATTTGCAAGAACTTCTAACTTCGGAATTGCAGAATTATGAGCATTTGTGCGATTTGATTACTTCAAATGATCCAACCCAAATTAAAGATGTCGCTATTGAATTAGTATTAGCGATTAAGGGGATTGAAGACTATTTGGAGGAAACTAGATAATAGTGAGTTGCAATTTATAGGAGGAATAAATGATTGATATAAGCGCATATCAAAATTTATTGCGTGCATCAATTGATGCTAAGCTAGCCACCATGGATTCAACTTTTAGCAACACCATTGGTTTGGAGCTTACGCGCAATAGGCTCCTTGTTTGGTTAAATGAACCAGCTAGTCTCACACTTGATAATGAGTTTAAAAACCAAATTGAACAAATTGCAAGTAGTGTGTTGTATCCGTTTTGGATTGTAAAACATAAAGCAGGATTAACACTTGTTCCACGATATGGCGAACCACCGGAATCTGCGCGCGCGTTAGCTTATGATTTACATTTTGGTATTTACCAACGTTTAACAGTTGATCGTGTATCATCGACAAATTTATATCAAAATGATAAAGGCGAGATTAAGATAGGTCTTATGTCGGATTATTTCTGGTCTGTTCGAGACCATTTGTCAATTATGGCGGCGACCCGTGGAGGCAAAACAACGTTATTACGTTACTTAATTAGCAATTGTGCTGGTTACAGCAAGGTTAAAGTTAAAAATGGTGCTGTTGATGATGGATCAACCACTATTACTGTAATTGATCCCAAGCTAGACGGGGAGCTGCGTGCTACTACCTTGGCAGTTGGTGGGAAGTATGTAGCTCCAGATTTTGCAAGATCTGATAATAGTTTTTTGGATGCTGTTAACACCCAGTTAAAGGTAATCATTGATTTGATGCGGTCGCGTGCACAAACAAAAAAATTGGATCCTAAAATTAAGTTTATGGATATTTTTGTTGTAATCGATGAAGGGATAAGTATACCCGCGTTAGGTACCAGCAAGACTCGCACAATATATATCAGCTTGCTCGACAGGATTTTATTGATGGGGGCTGGATTTTCAATCCACGTGATCATGGCATCACAATCCTTTCTGGTGGGTAGTCAGGGTGCGTTATCGTCACAGGCAAGGCTGGAATTTGGCGCGCGAATACTTTTGGCGAGCAGATTAAACGTCGAAAATACACAATTCTTGTTCAGAGATTTGGATAATGACACGCTAAATAATCTAATTTTAGATCAAGACGAGCGAGGCCTATTGGCCGTAGGAATCTGTGATTGTGAGGGAGATGGCAACATTGTGCCCTTTAAGGCACCCTATTTTAAGGATTTAGGGGATTAAAATGACACAAAAAGACGGGTTACGAAAATTGTATGACCAGTTTGGCTTTTTAGCCTTGCAACCTCTTAAGATCAATGTTGCGCTGTTTGTTGATTTAGTTGTTATTTTGCTCTCATTGATTGAGTTAGACGCCCGTGCTAATGGGATTTTAACCAGATTTTTTGGCTTTTGTCTCCTTATAAATGTGGCTGTAATAGTCGGGAGTGTGATCTACATTGCTAATCTGCAAGACAAGCCAACTAGCTTATATGATTATAAGTTTAACTACCGTAGATCTTTAAACTCTACGCGCGAGTTGCAAAAGCTGTTGGTGCAAAATGTTGATGCGTCGGGCTTGCCAATGGCTCGCAAACAAAGCCAAGTTAATAACAACTTGGTACGATATGCCAGTTTTGTGCTGTCATTTGAGAGATATGGGTATATTTTTATCCGCGAGCCCCAAAAAGTTGACAGTAGACGCGACCGTGAGGTATATGACGCAATTGCCGATGATATCAGCATATCTTTAGGCATGCGCAAAACTACCTATCAGCATTTGGTAATAGAGCGATCTTTTGGATTGGGGCAGATCAAATTGCAACATTATTTAGTGATGCGTTTGGTCAAATAATCCATTTTTGACAATTAAAAGTAATCAGCCGTGCAATATATATAGGTAGTAAATTAATGATGTCGTAATTATTGTTAATGTTGTGACCGCGCCCGCCGCGCCTGCAAGCGTAGGGCGGAGCGCGGTTAGAAAGGATTTAAACATGAGTTTAAAAATGTTAACTCATTTCCAAGTGTTCGATTCTCAAAGATTCTTCTCAGGCAAAAAGTTTCTGTTGCTTAAGTTAGAACCATGGCAAGAAGGAACAGATCGGGAACATCTACGTACTATTGGTACTAAGGTTACAGGCGTAATTGCCGTCGATGAAACACAATATACTAAGGATCTAAAAGGTGTCAATGAAGGCGAAACGGTTACGTTTAAGGTGCGCAAGTCTCTCACCAGCTTTAACAATTGGCAACCATTGCAAACGGTTTTTGTGGCTGTTGCATTTGATCGTGTAAGCATTTGGGGTGACTATCATAACCAACTTTCTGTTCGTGTACCAGAATTGAAGGAAATCGAAAACTAATAAAAAGCCTACTAGATTCACGATCTGGTGGGCTTTTTGTAAAAAATGAAAGGATACTAAAATGAAAGAAAAAAATAAGAAAATGGAAACCATGGAAGCGGCGGCAACTACTACGACCTCATCGCCGCTTCCTAAGTCTGAGGTAAACAAAATTGAAAAATTAAAGAAATCAATAAAAGACTCTAACCCTAAGAAGTCAGATGTCATAGGTCAAATAAATGTGCATACCCCTAACAAGTCAAATGTCACGGGTCAAACTGACCAAAGAAGCACAACTTGGACATTATTATTATATCAAGATTCTGCGCCTGAAAACTGGAAGGATAAATTGAAAGAATTGCATGTTCCTTTTATTGCCTCACCATTACATGATAAAGACTTAAAACAAGATGGAACAAAGAAAAAACCACATTATCATATAATTGTTCGTTTCAGAAGCAAAAAATCTTTCAAACAAATTAAAGAAGGGGTCTGTGATCCATTAGGTGGACCACATCCACAGCCAGTGTTTGATTTCCCGACGATGGTAAGATATTTGGCGCATTTAGATGATCCAGAAAAAGCACAATATAACATTGAAGATATTGAGGTGTACGGCAATATTGACGTTAAACAGTATCTTTATAACCATCAAGAATATCAAATGGAAATTTTGAAGGACATACTTAACTTTTGTGAAAAATATGATATTACAGAATATTCTACCATCTGTAATTATGCTCGTGACGAGCGACCAAGATGGTTTCCGTATGTCACGAAGATTTTCAGATCTACAGTAGATGCTTATGTTCGAAGTCAAAGATATGCCTCTGAAAATGATGGTAATTAAAAAATAAAATGCTGAGACAGTGATTCTAAAGCTATTTCAGCATTTTTTGGTAGATAATTGATAATTATATCTTTAGGTTGGAGAAAAAAATTAGAAAAATATTGTTTGTGTTTTGGTATAAAAAAAGACATTTTTCTTAATTCTTTACTATAGGAAATAAAAGTTAAAATCGAACATTTTAAACAGTTTTTACTAGAAAGACGTTCGGATTTAGGAACAAAGGCTGTTTTCACTTTTATTATTGTCTTTTTTTTTAATTGAAACTGCTTTATAATTAAGATAACAACTGAATATATGAAAGCAATAAAAAAGCCCATTATCAGTATTGGCGTACCGACAACGGGTCAAGCTCATTGATTACAGACCTAATCAACAAGTGATTTTTAACTTTCTTATATGTATATTCTAGCAAGTGAAATAATATTTTTCAATAAACAATATTTTTCGGATATATACTTTTATAAGATTTAAAAAGATGATTAACGGCTGTAGTCAATGAGTTTGACTACAGCTTTTTTAGTAGATTGATTATCTTTAATGCAATTTGGATTGGCCATCCTTCTATTAATCATTGAATTAGGCCTGTGTGTTGCTGGAGATGCTCCAGTCACGTAATTAACCATCATAGGTAAG
>JAHLFT010000078.1 GCA_018883635.1 Candidatus Lactobacillus pullistercoris | reverse complement strand
ACGATCTTTATTCATTGATGACCAGACAACAACGTCATTATCATCTAAAACGTCAAATTCTTGTGGAATAGTCGTAAAAATTGCGTTTAATTCTGTTAGCGAAAGATGTCCACCTTTTAATTTAATCTCTTTAGTCATAAAAAACTCCTTCTTCCGTGAATGTTTTTCCCTTGTTATTTCTTATTTTAGCATTAAATTTATAGTTAATTGTAATCGCTCTCAGCGTTATTGAATCGTGATAGTTGATTAAATTTGAATATGATGATGCTTGAAAAATTCAAGGAAAAAAGAAAAAATTTTTTCAACTACAATTAGCGATAAAGATTTGATGAACGTTATTTACTGAAATATAAAATAAAAGTCAAGCAATGAATTAATTAATATTTAGTTCATTGCTTTTATTTGAATCCAAAATAACAAGGTTATTATATATGTGCAGTTAATAAAAATAATTTTTAAGGTAGGGATATAGAATGTAAGTAATAAGAAAAATTTAACTTTAAATCAAAGCAATGTAAAACAACATTTTTCAATTAGAAAGTTGTCAATCGGTGCAGCTTCAGTTTTACTTGGTTTAACTTTTTTGGGAATTAGTAGCAATCAAGCTCAAGCATCTAGTACTGAGAATTCTGCTGTAGACTCAGAAAAAATTAATAAAAATGATGTTGAAACTCAAAAAGGTACAGATAACGGTCAAAACAAAGATGAAGTAGAGAATACGGCAAATCAAGCTTTAATTGCTAGTACAAAGAATACAACTAATGCTAATGATAATATTGTAAAAGATGGTACAGCTATTACTAACGTTCCATCCGATAGTTCAATCAAATATAATTTTTCAATTTCAGCAAAGGATAAAAAGACTGGACAAATTGAAGAAGTTGTAGCTCCTAAACCTCATCATAATAACGAAGCTGTTTTAGTTAAAGGTAATACTGAAAATCCAGCTGTTCACTTTGAATTAACTAACATTAGCGATCAAGATCAATTTATCGGAAACAGTGAATGGGGAACCAATAAAGATCCAAACAAATTTAACGATGATGAAGCACAATTGTACTTGAATGCATGGTCAAGTTTAGATCATACTTTAGTATTTAATGGAAAAGAAGCACCTATATTAAATTTTGTAAAAGATGGTCAAGTTATAAAAGAAAATGCATTACCTGTATATTTTGTCAAGCGAGATAATAACGGTAATGAACATTGGTATACTTATGAAAATATGCTTAATCAATTCGGTGAAGGTGCAATAAAATCTTCACGTAAAGTTGGATTTAAAGGGATTATTCCGGCTAAAACGACTGCTGAGTTAACTGTGCCTTTAGACTTTAATCCTAATGGTAGAAGTGATAATGAAATTAGTCTGTTAAGTTGGGATACAGGTAGTATTAATGTAACTACTCTTCAGAAAGTTTGGGCTAAGGATGAAATTTCCAATGATCCAATTCATTTAGTAACTAGAAATTCTGATGGTTCTTATACTGAAGTTCCTGATGAAGCTGAATTTTCAAATATTCTTCCAAAAGCCGGAGATTTAGTTACCGTTACTAATTCAAATAATCCTCTAGACCCTAATGAACAGGTTTTATTCGTAGGTGGTAATTATAAGATTTCTTTGAATGAAATTCAAAATGTAATTAAAAATTTTGGCTATTCTGTAAATCCTCAACCAAATAATTTTGATCAAACTATTCAAAACTATTATTATTCAACTAAAGCTGGTTTAATCGTTACTAAAAATAATAGTAGTGAATCGGCAATTCAAAATAATAAAGATAGAAGTTCTATGCCGTTCTTTTATGTTGAAGTTCATAAAATTTTAAATACTAAAGATTCAACTTTTGAACAAGGATCAGCGCAAGCAAGTAATTGGACAATTCAAGACAATATTGAAAGTGTATACAATGTTGAGAAACCGATAAAAGTTTCAAATGGTTATGCTTTTGAAAATGTGCTTGGTGATTTAAATAATGTACAAATTGTAAGTCTTAAAAATAAAGATGGCAATACTGTTTCAACAATTGATGGTAATACTCCAGCTGGAACTTACACCATTACTTTAGGTTATCGTTTGAACGGTTCTAATAACAAGAAAATGTTTATTACTAATACTGCAAAAATCGTTATTACACCAAAGCCTGTTCAGCCAACGCAACCGACAGCTCCAGGCAATCCAACCACGCCTGTAAAACCAACTAGTCCGGTTCAACCGACTCTTCCAAGTACAACCGATGATAATAATCAAAATGTAGTGCCAAAACCTGAAACACCAGTTGTCCCTGATGATCAAGGTGAAAACACTTCACAAAATAATGAAGAGCAAAGTAATTCTCAAACTAGTGAAGAAAATGTTGCTCCAAAGCCTGAAAAAGTGAATGAAGATAAGAAGGCTTCATCTAAATCTACTGTTAAATCTCAGCTAGCAAAAGTTGCCACGGCTCATGTAAAGAGTCAAAAGCTTGCAGTTTCTGCTGTAAATGGCAAGAGTAAAGTTGCAAATGATAAACAAACTTTGCCTGAAACTGGTGAAAAGCAAAATGGTTTAGCAATTCTTGGACTTGCTGCAGTTTTGTTTGCTACTTTGTTTGGTTTAGGTGCTAAACGTCGGCAAAAGTAAATGTTAAATAAACGGTCGCTTTAAAAAGCGGCTTTTTATTTTGTAAACGAACGAATAAAAGCTATGATAGAGGTAAGATTTTGTAAAATAGGTGGAGAATTCATATGAAGAGAATTGGTGTTTTTGTCGTTTCGTTAATTGTTGTAACTGTTTTTGGCTTAGCATTTGGCGATAAAAAAGTGAAATAAGTAATAGGTCGTATCGTTTGGTTATTTTCAAAAAAGACACCATAATAAATATGAAAAGTGGGTCTCTTATTAAAGGAAGAAAATGCCATGGATGATTATCAACTACCCCAGAATCAATTCTGGGGTTTGTAGTTCTCATTCCTTTGGAATAGTGATCTTAACGCCTTTCGGCTCTCACCTGCGAGACTACATCATCGGGCAGTTGACGATGCCCGTTTATCTGCCAAGATTTACTCGGCAGATGCTTG
>JAHLFT010000077.1 GCA_018883635.1 Candidatus Lactobacillus pullistercoris | reverse complement strand
AGATCTCCGGTATGTCTCGTGGGCTCGGAGATGTGTATAAGAGACAGAGCTTAAGGTCTTTACTCACTCATACCCACACGATTGGCGTACTAAGAAGCCAGTTATCTTTAGAGCAACTACTCAATGGTTTGCTTCAATTGCTCCATTTAGAGATCAAATTCTTGATCAAATTGAAAATGCCAGCTTCATCCCTTCATGGGGTAAGACTCGTTTGTACAACATGATTAAAGATCGTGGTGATTGGGTAATTTCACGTCAACGTGCTTGGGGTGTTCCACTTCCAATTTTCTACGCTGAAGATGGTACTCCAATTGTTACTCCAGAAACAATTGAACACATTGCTAAGATCTTTGAAAAAGAAGGCTCAAATGCTTGGTACACCCACACTGCTAAGGAATTATTGCCTGAAGGCTTTACCTCAGAACACTCACCAAATGGTGAATTCACTAAGGAAAAAGATATCTTAGACGTTTGGTTTGACTCAGGGTCATCATGGTCAGGTGTCATGGAAAAACGTGATGGTTTGCATTATCCAGCAGATCTTTATCTTGAAGGTAGTGACCAATATCGTGGTTGGTTTAACTCAAGTTTAATTACTTCTGTTGCCGTTACTGGTCAAGCACCATACAAACAAGTTCTTTCTCAAGGATTTGTTTTGGATGATAAGGGCCACAAGATGTCTAAGTCACTTGGTAACGTTATTTCACCAAACGATGTTATCAAGAAGATGGGTGCAGAAATCATTCGTCTATGGGTTGCTCAAGCTGATACTACTTCAGATGTTGCAGTTTCAATGGGAATTTTGCAACAATCTGCAGAAAGTTACAGAAAGATCAGAAATACTTTCCGTTACATGCTTGCCAATACTAGTGACTTTGATCCTAAGGAAAATAGAGTAGCTTATGATGATCTACGTTCAGTTGACCAATACGTGGAAGTTAAGTTAAATGACTTAATTAAGGAATGTTTAGCAGCTTATGATAAGTTTGACTTTACTACAGTCTTTAAGAAAGTCTTCAACTTCATTTCTAATGATCTTTCAGCCTTTTATCTTGATTTTGCTAAAGACGTTCTTTACATTGAAGCTGAAAATAGTCATGCCCGTCGTTCAATGCAAACAGTTATCTATGATGCTGCAGTTAAGTTGAGTAAGATTTTAACACCAATTTTGCCACACACGATGGAAGAAATCTGGGGCTTCTTGAAGGAAGATGAAGAATACGTTCAACTTGCTAATATGCCAGAAGTAGAAAACTATGTAAATCATGATGAATTGCTTGAAAACTGGGCTAAGTTCATGAAGCTACGTGATGATGTTTTGAAAGCACTTGAAGAGGCAAGAGACAAGAAGCTGATTGGTAAGTCATTTGAAGCAGCTGTCACAATTTACCCAGATAAAGAAACTAAGGCCATGCTTGATGAATTAGATGCTGATTTTAGAGAAATTTTAATTGTTTCAAAGTTAACTATTTCAGATGATCAAGCTCCAGCTGACGCTGAGCAACTTGCTAATGCTGCTGTCGTTGTTAAGCATGCTGAAGGGGATGTTTGTCCACGTTGCCGGATGATCAGAACAGATATTGGTGCAGATCCTAAATTACCAATGCTTTGTGGTCGTTGTGCTGAAATTTTGGAAGCAAATTATCCTGAAGCTGTAGAAGAAGGCTTAGAAAAATAATGCGTTTAGGCACAGTTAAACAATTCGATGAAGGTAGCAGTTTTGGTTTTATTGAAGATAGCCAAAATGGGAAGTCATATTTTGTTTTCTACACTGCTATTAAAGAAGAAGGATATAAGAGATTAGAAGTAGGTCAAAAAGTTAAATATCAGTTAGCACAAGGTAAAAATGGTTTGCAATGTGTCAATGTATATTTGGCTAAGTAAACCTTAACTAAGATAAGGAAGTTTAAATGGATTTAAAAGAAACTGAAATTTCATCACAGTCGATTTTTAAAGGCCGAATAGTTGATTTATCAGTCAGAAAGATTAAGCTCCCTAACGGAGAAACTTCGACAAGAGAAATCGTTAAGCATAAGCCAGCAGCTGCTGCAATTGCGATTAACGATAAAAAACAAATGCTTTTAGTTAAACAGTGGCGTGAACCAATTAAAGCTTTAACTTTGGAGATTCCAGCTGGTTTAATTGATGATACTGATGCTAGCCCATTAGACGCAATTAAACGAGAATTAAACGAAGAAGGCGGATATCATGCTGATTATTGGGAAAAAGTAGCGGAATTTTATTCTTCAGTTGGTTTTACTGACGAAAAGATTTATCTATTTTATTGTGATACGTTAACCAAGCTCGAAGAAAAAAGATCATTAGATGCTGATGAGTTTTTAACTTCAGATTGGTATAGTTTAGATGAATTAAAGAAGCTTATCTCAGAAGGTAAAATCGTAGATGAGAAAACTATTTATGCAATAACTTTCTGGGAAAATATGTTATTAACTAATAATCAATCTTCAAAGGAAAACAATGACTGAAAAAAGAGCAGATTACCGTAAAAGGCAATCTAAGAAAAAAACTAAGCAGCTTTTTGATCACGTTAAATCGGCTTTTGATGATAATGAACAAAATCATGAAAAAGTTGATGTTAATCCTGATTTTCAACGGCCGGAAGATAAAAGAAAAAAGTATCAAAATAAGTTTGACTACGCTGAAAATCTTCGAGATGCCAATATTAATAATATTGAAGATAAGAGTCTAAGACTGAAAAAAAGATTGAATCGTGCTATTCTGATAGTGCTTGTTTTAATTGTTTTAGTTTTATTAGCATTATTTCATTTATAAAAGAAATGAGGAAAAGTATGAAAATTGCGATTATTGTTCCGATGGCTGAAGAAGCAGAATATTATCGTAATCATTTCCATACAGAAAATAAAGAAATGTTCGGATCGACTGAATTCGAACATTTTTCTGTTAATGGCAATGATATCTATTTAGGTTTAAGCGGTATTGGTAAGGTTCAAGCTGCGATGAACTTAGCTAGTTTATTAAGTAATGTTGACGTTGATGTTATTTTCATGACAGGTTCTGCTGGTGCTTTAGCTGAAGATGTGCATCAAGAAGACCTAATTTTACCTAGTTCTTTCATGTATTATGATGCGCATAATACTGCAGCAGGTGATTATGTTGAAGGACAGATTCCACAACAACCAGCACAATTTGTGTTAGATTCACAACAAAGAGCTGCTTTTGCTAAATATCTTAAAGAGAAGAATGTTGCTTTTCGTGAAGGCCTAGTAGTTACCGGGGATTCATTTATAGCTTCAACTAAGCAAAAAGAGGAAATTAAACAAACATTTCCTAATGCTTTAGCTTGTGAAATGGAAGGTGCAGCTTTTGCCCAAGTTGCTTATGCCTTTAATAAACCATTAGTGGCTATGCGGGCTATTTCTGATAATGGCGATGGCAGTGCAAGTGAAGATTTTGATGTTTTTGTTAAAAAAGTTGGTGCAAAAGCAGCCGAGTTAATTACAAATTATGTAGAAAAGATGAACTAAGATGAGTGAAATCTATTTAGATAACGCAGCTACGACACCAATGTCACCGAAGGTGATTGATGTAATTACTGAAGAAATGAAAAATACCTATGGTAATGCATCAAGTACTTATCAGCTCGGTCGTAAGGCCCGTCGTGTTATTGATCAGGCGCGTCATCAAATAGCATCAGCAATTGGTGCTAAAGATGGAGAAATTATCTTTACGTCAGGCGGTTCTGAAAGTAATAACACAGCTATTTTTGGTACGGCTTATAGCCGAAAAGAAGTTGGTAAGAAAATTATCACTACTAAAATAGAACATCCTTCTGTTTTAAATCCGATGAAGCGATTAGAAGAGCAAGGATATGACGTTGTATATTTAGATGTTGATGAAACGGGCCACATTAGTCTTGATCAATTGAAGAAAGAATTAACGCCAGATACTATTTTAGTCTCTATTATGGCTGTAAATAATGAGGTTGGCTCAATTATGCCGATTAAGGAAATTGGTAAACTGGTTGCGCCAACTAATGCATATTTTCATGTTGATGCCGTTCAAGGTATGGGAACCATCGATATTGATGTTAAAGAAATGCAAATCGATTTTTTGTCTGTTTCAGCACATAAGATTAATGGACCAAAGTTTTTAGGCTTTTTATATGAAAATAATGATATTACCATTCCAGATTTAGTTTTGGGTGGTGAGCAAGAAATGAAACGTCGAGCAGGTACTGAAAATGTCCCTGGAATTGCCGGTTTTGGTGAAGCAGTCAAAGAATTAATGGAAATTGGGCATGATCAAATTCAGAAAAAATATGCGCGATTCCAAAAAATTATCATTGATGAGTTAGATAAAGAAAAGATAAAATATCATATAAATGGTGGAGTTGGTAAGAATGAATCCCATCATGTCTTAAACTTGCAAATCGATGGTGTTTCAACTACAGTTCTTCAAACAATGTTAGATTTATCAGGATTTGCAGTATCGGGAGGTTCTGCATGTACAGCTGGCTCTCTTGAACCATCTCATGTTTTGATTGCTTGTTTTGGCCCGGATTCACCAAGAGTAAAAGAATCAATCAGAATATCATTTGGCAGATATAATAAAGACAGTGAAATACAAGAATTTGCTGAAAGATTGGCAAAACTTGCAAAAGAAAAACAAAATAAAGAATAAATAGTTGCTTTCAAAATAAAGGTAACTTATTATAAATAAGTGAGGTAATTTTATGGCAAACACAGTTGTGATAAATGGTGATAAACGTAAATTTACGTTAAGTCCAGATATAAAGTTGTATGCTTTAATCGATGCTGGCTTTGTGAAGAGTGTTAAAGGAAACTTTAATTATGAACATCCTTTGTATAATGATTCTCCATATAATGCACCAACTAAGTTAAAGATGACAATTAACAAAGACTTATCTCATTTAACAATGGTTGTTACTGATCGAACTGGTTTGCAGAAAGTAAATATTTTTAAGAATAAGCAATTGGCTCCAACAGTCGAATTATTAAATTATATTTTAAAAGATCTTGAGGAGCGCAAGATACTTGTTCCAGTAAAGGATTGATTTGATGGACGCTAATAAGAAAAAGAGAGTTGTTGTTGGTATGAGTGGTGGGGTTGATTCTTCAGTTTCAGCTTTACTACTTAAACAACAAGGCTATGATGTTATTGGTGTTTTTATGAAAAATTGGGATGACACCGACGATTCTGGCGTTTGTACAGCCACTGAAGATTATGAAGATGTAAAAAAAGTAGCTGACAAAATCGGGATTCCATATTATTCAATTAATTTTGAAAAGGAATATTGGCACCGCGTATTTGAATACTTTTTGAATGAATACAAAAAGGGAAGAACACCTAATCCAGATGTCATGTGTAATAGCCAAATTAAATTTAAATCATTTTTAGATTTTGCAATGGACCTAGATGCAGATTATATTGCAATGGGGCATTATGCTAAGACTGTGACAGATGATAATGGTGTAACACATATGATGCGGCCCAAGGATGGAAATAAGGATCAAACTTATTTCTTGAGTCAATTAAATCAGGATCAAATCAAAAATGTCATCTTCCCATTAGCTAATTTGACCAAGCCACAAGTTCGTGAAATCGCACTTGAAAATGGTTTAGCTACAGCTAAGAAAAAGGATTCTACTGGTATTTGCTTTATCGGTGAACGAAACTTCAGAAAATTCCTTAGTGAATTTTTACCAGCAAAATCAGGTAAGATGGTTACTCCCGATGGCAAAGTTGTTGGTGAACATGCAGGTTTAATGTACTACACAATCGGTCAAAGACAAGGATTAGGCTTGGGTTCAACTAAAGAATCAACTGATCCATGGTTTGTAGTTGGCAAAGATCTTGCAAAGAATGAATTAATTGTTCAGCAAGGTTATGATAGCAAGCTGCTTTATGCTACTCATTTGAAGGCAAGCGATATGTCGTTCTTCACTGGTAAGCCTGATCATGATATTGAATTTCATTGTTCAGCTAAGTTTAGATATCGTCAATGTGATGTTGGTGTGACTGTTAAATACCATGCAGATGATAATACAGTTGATGTTTACTTTGATGAACCTGCTCGTGCTGTTACACCTGGTCAAGCTCTTGTTCTATATAATGGCGAAGAATGTATCGGTGGAGGAAACATTGATGCAGCTTACCAGAATGATAAGCAATTACAGTTAGTCTAATAAAAGCAAATAATTAAGGATTAGGTAAATGTGAATTTCCTAATCCTTTTTGTCTCTTTGGTAATTAAATTTGTGGCTTAAGTTTGCTACAATATCAATAAGGAGATAAGAATTATGCAAATTTATTTTGTTCGTCATGGAAAAACAGAATGGAATCTATCTAGTCGGTTTCAAGGTGGTCACGGAGATTCACCACTTCTTCCGCAAAGTTTAGAAGATATTAAAAAATTAGGTAAACATTTACAAGGAGTTCATTTCCGCGCTATTTTTGCGAGTCCGTTGCAAAGGGCGTTTAATACAGCACAGGGCATAGATGACAGTATGAATGCAAATCTACCCGTAGTGATAGATGAACGCCTACGTGAATTTAATTTAGGTGATCTTGAAGGAATGAAATTTGATGATGCTGTTAAAAGATTTCCTGAGCAAATAAATAATTTTTGGCATCATCCTGATCAATATGATCCTAGCAGTCTTCATGGTGAAACTTACGAACATGTAATTAAGCGGGGTAAAGATTTTGCTCAAGAAATGGCTCGTTGTTTTGACCAAGATGATGATAAAGTCTTAGCAGTTAGTCATGGAGCAGCTTTATCAGCAATAATGGGAGGCTTACTTGGCTATCCTTTAAAGGATGTACGTAAACGTGGTGGCTTGAGTAATACTAGTTTAACGATTCTTGAAACGACAGATAAAGGAAAGAGTTTCCATCCAATAGTTTGGAATGAAACTGATTTTCTAGGTAGAAAGTTGTCAAAGACGGATTCATTATAATGGATAAAAAAATAGCGAAATTATATGACGCGGGCAAGGCTGACCGCGCCATTCATTTATTAGTTCAAAAAATTGATCAGAACCCACATAAAGTTGAAAATTATTTGCAGTTATCGACTTATCTAATAGAACAAGGAAGTAGTGATCAAGCACAACAGCTGCTTGAAAAAGCGCTCGGTTTAGTTAAGAAGCCAGAAGATTTATATTATGATTTGGCCGTTTGTTATTACATGCAAGGCAATTTTGAAAAATCAGCTGCTTTATTAAATAAAATAAAGAATGATGATCTAACTCTTTATCAAAAAGCGTTAGTTTACTTGAAATTAGGACAAAATCAAAAGGCGTTAGCTTACGCATTATCGATCAAACAACTTGATTCCAAAGTCTTAGAATTAATGGGTGATATTTGGCTTAGTTTAGGTAGTTTTAAAGAGGCTGAAGAAACTTTTTTAAAAATTCCAGAAGATAAAAGAAGCGCAAAGATTTATTTCTTATTAGGAGTTACTACTTTCTCTTCTAAGCGGGAAATGGCAAAACAGTATTTTACAAAATCTAAGTTGTTGGATAAAAAATATTATGAAAAAGCAAAAAGTCAGTACAATGATTTGTTAAAGTTGATAAGTAATAAAGGTAAATAAGATGGTTAAATTTACTGGAAGAATCAATGGGATTGTCTTTGAAAATGACCAAGATATGTTCAAAATCCTTGACGTTGAAATTATTGGCAAATTGGATAATTATTCACGTGATGAAATAAAAGTTACCGGTAATTTTGGCGATATTCAACTAGCTAATAATTATGAATTTGAAGGCAATCTTGTTATGCACGATAAATTTGGTTTACAGTTTCGTGCTAATAGCTATAAGTTGATTATGCCGCATGAGGAGGGAAGTTTAAAAAAATATTTAAGCTCAGATAAATTCCCAGGAATTGGGCATAAAGCTGCTGAAAAAATTATTGATGAGTTAGGTTTACAGGCCTTGGAAATTTTAAAGAAAAATCCAGCTAAAATTGATACTTTATCTTTAACGAGAAAACAAAAAGATAGTCTGCTTTCAGGAATTAATTCAATGGATTCCTTTTCCGAAATTATTTTAAAATTAGCCCAATTTGGCATAAAAAAGCAAATTGCGACCAAACTTTATCAAGTTTATCATGGGGATGTTCTGAAGAAATTACAAAAAGATCCGTATGATTGCATTGCTGATATTCAGGGTTATGGTTTTAAAACGGCGGATTTAATTGGTAAAGAGTTAGGCATCCCGGATAATGATCCTAAAAGAATTCGTGGAGCTATTTTTCAAGTTTTGCTGAATGCTTTAAGTAGCAATGGTGATACTTATATTGGCCTTGCCGAATTGTTAACGGAAGTAAGCAAATTACTGGCAATGACTAAATTTGATCCAATTGCAACTGAGGTTAATGAGCTGCAAAAAGATGGCAAAATTGTGGTTGATCAGGAAAATGCGGCTTTAGCCAATATTTATAAAACTGAAAATGATATTGCCCGGTCACTGAAAAAAATTATTTCTGAGCGAAAAGCAGAAAAAGACAATCAGTATTCTTCTGAAAAAATAACGCAGGCAATAAAAGCTGCTGAAAAAGAATTAAAGATAACATATGATGAAACGCAAAAGAAAGCAATTATCAATGCAGTCAATAACCCGATTTCAATTTTGACAGGTGGTCCTGGTACAGGAAAAACTACGATAATTAACGGAATATTGCTAGTTTTACAAAATCTGGCAGAGATTCCTCGTTCAGCTTTATATAGTGAAGATCCACCTTTTCTATTAGCAGCACCTACAGGAAGAGCCGCTAAAAGAATGGGCGAGATAACAGATATAGAGGCAAAAACGATTCACCGTTTATTAGGGATCGGTATTGGTGATCGAAATTCTGAGGAGCTAAATGAATTAAATGGACAAATATTAATTATTGATGAGATGTCGATGGTTGATATGTTTTTATTTAAACAATTGGTTTCTAGCATCAATCAGACTAAACATATCGTTTTTGTTGGTGATAAAGATCAGCTTCCTTCGGTTGGCGCTGGTAATATTTTTAGCGATTTAATTAAGTCCAAGGTATTTCCAACGACTATTTTGCAACAAATTCATCGTCAGGGAGATGATTCCAGTATTATTACTTTGGCTCACGATGTTAATAAAGGCGAAAACCAAGATAGTATTTTTAAGAAAACTAAAAATTATTCTTTTATTCCGTGTCAACCGCAACTAGTTGGTCAGGCTGTCGGTCAAATCGTTGAAATGGCGCTAAAACGTGGCTTTTCAAAAGATGATGTTCAAGTTTTAGGAGCGATGTATTTAGGTAATGGTGGGATCAATAATTTAAATAATATTTTGCAGGAAATTATGAATCCGCCAAAAGCAAAAAGTAAATTCCTTAAATCGCATGACGAAATTTTTAGAATTGGTGATCGAATTTTACAGTTACAAAATAATCCGGAAAAAGATATTTATAATGGTCAGATTGGTAAAGTAATCGGTATTGATGAAAATGATAATAGTAAGTGCTTAATAGCAAATTTTGATGGGCGCGAAATTGAATTTAGTAAAAAAGATTTATTAGATTTAACTAGAGCTTATGCCATTACCATTCATAAATCACAGGGGTCTGAATTTCCGTTAGTGGTTTTAGATTTAACGATGCAAAATTTTGTCATGCTAAAGCGAAACTTGTTTTATACTGCAATTACGAGAGCAGAAAAAAATCTAGTTTTAGTAGGTGAACCACGCGCTTACATCACTGCATTAAATACACCAGGAAACGATCGTAAAACGGGTTTAATGAAGAAATTGCGTAAACAAATAGGCGTTCTTGATGAGCCAAAAAGTAAGGCGATTGAACAAAAAACAATTACTGAGCCTAAGGATAAAGATTATATTTTGACAAAAGAAAAAATCTATTCCGGTGCAATCGACCCGATGATCGGGATGCAGGGAATAGAATTAAAAATGGTAAAATGACTATATTAAGTTATAAAAATACGATAAAATATACTTGTTAGAGTCAATGCCAGTGTCAGGATCTTAAGTTAGCGTACTTAAGATCCTTTTGCTTGCAATTAAAAAGCAAAAATGGTAATCTCAACTTATGTGTAGGATAGTCCCTCATACACTATACGAAATGTTTCTTTAAAGTCGCCGTGTCTCTTTTTTGGCGGCTTTTTATTTTGGTTTAGGTGCATATATAAAAATGAAAAAACTAATTGATGATTTAGATTTGAAAAATAATATCGGAGCTTGGATTGCCGAACATACGCAGATTGAGCGTCTGAGTGATGATACCTTCGAAATAGCAACTACAGAAATTGATTCTTATGGTGATACAATATATTGTTTTTTAGAGAAAACAGGTGATTACTATAGAATTAGTGATGAGGGAAATATTTTATTTAAACTAGATCCCGGTGAAACTGATGAAAATTTGTATCGAACAGCTGAAGAAATTGCCATTGGAGCAGGTTTTGATTTTGATGAAAGTAGCTGTGAGATTTCTGTTTTAGCAGACAAGGAAAGCGTTGCACAAGCAGTAATTAAATTAGCACAATTGCAAATTGCTGTTTCATATTTAGGATAGAGAAAATGAGTTGGAAAATTGATTTTTCCGAACTCTTATTTTTTATAAATTGTTTTATTAAATTAAAATGATCCGATTTAAAGTAGACGTCATATTTTTTTGTGGGAATTCCTCGCCATCTACTTGAGCAAACTCCTTTTTATTTATTTTTATTCCAAGAGAATCAGCTTCAAAATAATGAAAATGAGGATCATAAATATGAGGGCCGTTAACAAGTAATTTAATAAATAACCAAATAAATTTAATGGTACTTGGCTTTTGAACAATTACTAAATCTAATTTTTTTATAGATATTTGCTTTCGGTAAAATTGCAATTCCACCACCGAAATAGGGTTGATTTGTCATTGTACAGAAATAAACATTATCAAATTTATATTTCTTATTTTTAACCGTAACTTTTACAGAAAAAGTATCCTATTTACGTAAGCCATTAATAATATTTATTCTGTAGACTAAATTACCGCAGTGTAACTGATTCAATTTCTTTTTTCAGTAAACTATGATTACTTTGATGAACGACGAAGGCATCAAAACCTATTCCAAAGTTATTAGACAAATAATGTTGAGAACCATTTGCTAATTTAAAAAGGGCACAATCTACTGTTTCATAATGGTGTGATTTAAGTAATCTAAAAATTAATTTTTCAGGATTAGTTTCTAAGTTTGCTGCTCTCGTAAAATCATTACCTGATTCGGCGGGTAAGTAGGTGAAGGGAAAGTATGGTTTATTTGACAGTTTGATGCCATTTAAAACTTCATTGAAAGAACCATCTCCACCGATTACCAATAAGACAATATCTTGGTAAGAACAATGATTAACAAATTCTTTTGCCAAAAAGATAAGTTCATTTGGCTTCTTACTAATCTGACAAGTGAATTCAATTTTTCTTTAACAGTTCAGTTAGTTTTAAAAATTTTTCTTTTGTTAAACCGTTACCAGCTACTGGATTAAGCAGCAAATGGATTTTAAATTTATTTATCATAACTTAAATTTCGTAAAAAAAGAAAACCCTTGCGGGTCTTCTAATTATTTCTTTTCAATAATCATTGGTAAGATCATTGGTCGTCTTTCTGTCTTGGAATACAAGAAATCTGAAAGATTTTCAATAATTGCTTTTCTAATATCACTATCTTTAGGTTTATCAGTCTTAGCCATTTCATTTCTGAGAACGTGATATACATGCTTTTGTGCTTGACTGATTAACTCTGTAGATTCTCGCATATAAACAAATCCACGACTTAGAATATCCGGTCCGGCTAAAACACGCTTGTGTTTATAATCAACGGTTGCCACAGCAACTACTAAACCTTCTTCAGATAGAATTTGACGATCGTGAACAACGACATTACCGACGTCAGCTGAACCTGAAGTATCAACATAGACATCACCTGCAGGAATATGTCCAGCAATTCTAGATCCTTCAGGACTAAAGCAGACTACTTCACCATTTGATAAAACAAAAGTATTTTCGGCAGGAACGCCAGCTTCTTGAGCCAATTTGGTATGAATAACTTGCATCCGATATTCACCGTGTACAGGAATCATATATTTTGGCTTGGACAAACGAACCATCATTTTTAGTTCTTCTTGACCACCATGTCCTGAAGTATGGACATTATTCACTCTACCGTGAATAACGTGAGCACCACCTTCCATTAATTTGTTAATTAAATGGTTAACACTTAAAGTATTTCCTGGAATTGGGTTTGATGAAAAGATTACGGTATCATTTGGTTGCAAATTAATTTGACGATGTGTACCGTTGGCAATTCTAGAAAGGGCAGCTAGCGGTTCTCCTTGAGATCCCGTACATAAGATCATTGCTTTTTCTGTTGGAGTATGATTAATTTCATCTGCATCCACGATCAAACCTTCAGGTAAATTCAAATAACCTAGATCAATCCCGTTTTGAACACCGTTTTCCATACTTCGACCAAAAATAGCAACTTTACGTCCGGTATCCATGGCAGCTTTTAAAGCTGTAGAAACACGATATAAATTAGAAGCAAAGGTAGCAAAGATAATTCTGCCTTTAATCCCAGTAATTATATCGTGCAGTGATTTGGCAACAAAACGTTCTGATTTGGTGAATTGTGGTACTTCAGCATTAGTTGAATCAGATAATAATGCTAAAACTCCTTCATCACCTAATTTTGCCATTTTTTGAAAGTCAGGTGCTGGTTGATCCATTACAGGTGTCAAATCAAATTTGAAATCACCTGTAAAGACAACAGCACCAAGCGGCGTATGAACTGCAATTCCTAGCGTGTCAGGAATTGAGTGGGTAGTACGGAAGAATGATACGCTTAATTTATTGAATTTAAGCACAGTATCTTCGTGTTCTTCGTGCAATTCCGTTGTGTTTAAAATGCCATGTTCATCTAACTTACCTTTGATTAAAGATAAGGCAAAAGGTGTAGCATAAACAGGAATTTCTGGAATCTTTTCAAGTAAGAAAGGAATTCCACCAATGTGGTCTTCGTGACCGTGACTTACGACTAATGCTTTTATCTTTTTACGATTCTTAACGAGGTAAGAATAGTCTGAAATAACATAGTTGATACCTAATAGGTCATCTTCGGGAAACTTAATGCCGCAATCCATAATGATTATTTCATCTTGGTATTGGACACAATACATATTTCTACCGATTTCGTGTAAACCCCCGATTGCGAAAACGGCAACTTCATTATTTTTAATGCGCACGCTAATTACTTCTTATCGAACGACGTTAATTTGAAATCAGCGTGTTCCTTTTCGTACTTTAATGAATTTCCGGTTAATTCTTGGATGAGTTCAATGTTATAGGGGGTATTATCCTCAACCAATGTTCTTGCTTCGACTTGGTTGTCTGCCTCCATGTAAAGAGTTTGAGTAGTCTCTCTACGTGGGTTAACAATTTTGTCTTTTTGATACAAAACTTTGTAGATCATAATTAATAATCTCCTTAATTTTATTGTAAAAACGTTCTCGAAAAATATTTTTTACAAAATATTCATAGCTAATAAAATTTTATCATATTTGTAATTGCAAGTATAGGAGCTAGTTTTAAAGAATAATTAAAATAAAAAAACATGGGTTGTTGACATAAAATAACAAAAGAGCTAATATAAAAGCGTAGTAAATGGCTTTAAAAAACTCATTTGCTCACAACAAAGAAGTCCCTTCAATCTTCTTAATTCCCACTAAAAGCTATCGGCTTAGTCACCCGGTAGCTTTTTTGTTATATAAAAAATAGAAAAAGTGATAAGTACTGTCTTTATAACTAAGCACTAATCACTTTTTTAAATAATTTTATTTTAAAATTAAAATAACAGCCTTAGGAAATTACGATTGTATCTTCATCTAAGTGGAAGGGATCTTTTTTATTAATCCGGTCGTAAAAGAGGTGACCGTTAAGGTGATCGATTTCATGACTGGCTACAATTGCTGGATAATCTTTTAAGCGAATTGTTTTTTCTTCACCGTCTACTGTAAAATAATGAATCTTTAATTTATCTGGACGAGGGACATAACCATTGATCACTTTATCAACGCTTAAGCAGCCTTCACCTTCACTTAAGCAAGTTTGACGAACTGATTCAGATAAAATTTCTGGATTAACAAAAGTTTCTTTAAAAATAATATTACCTTTGTCATCAGGTACTAAAAGTGATGCCATTTGTACACTTTCGCCGACTTGAGGTGCAGCTAAACCGACACCAGCTCTTAGTTGATGTTTTTCGGCAATCTTTGGATCTTGTGAATTAATCAAGTATTCCATCATATCATCTGCTAATTGGCGGTAATGATCGCTAAGCGGGAAGGTTAATTGTTTTGCTACTTTACGCAAAACGGGATTTCCATCACGCGTAATGTCTTTCATTAAAATCAATTTTGTTCTCCTTTAATATATTTATTTTCTTCATTAATATTTGTACCATAAAAAGCGTTTTGAGTGATAATTTTTAATAATAAAAAATAAAAAGCTTTAACTTGCTTTAAAGCGTTGACCACCACTTAGTAAGGTGGTAAAATCATAAAACGTAACTATACAGATAAATTGCACTTCGATAAAGCGTAAATTACGCTTCCGAAACTGTGACCGGGTCACAGTTTTTTTATTGAAGATGGGGAGGAATATTTTTGTCAGAAAAAAGAAGAGACGATCTTAGAAATATCGCCATTATTGCTCACGTTGACCATGGTAAAACAACATTAGTTAATCAATTATTGAAGCAATCCGATACTTTACCAGAACATATGAATCTGGAAGATCGTGCAATGGACTCAAATGCTATTGAGCGTGAACGTGGTATTACTATTTTGTCAAAGAATACTGCTGTTAAGTACAAGGGTACAACTATCAATATTTTGGATACTCCAGGACACGCTGACTTTGGTGGAGAAGTTGAACGAATCATGCACATGGTTGATGGTGCTTTGCTTCTTGTTGATGCATATGAAGGTCCAATGCCACAAACTCGTTTTGTGTTGAAGAAGGCTCTAGAAGCTGGAGTAAAGCCAATCGTTGTTTTAAACAAGATTGACCGTCCAGGTGCACGTCCAAAAGAAGTATTGGATGAAGTTCTTGAATTATTCATTGAATTAGGAGCTAATGATGAACAATTAGACTTCCCAGTTGTATATGCTTCAGCTTTAAATGGTACTTCATCATATGATGATGATCCAGCTAAACAAGAAAAAACAATGGATCCAATTTTTGATACAGTTATCAAAAATATTCCAGCCCCAATTGATAATTCTGATGAACCACTTCAATTCCAAATTACTATGCTTGATTGGGATGACTATGTTGGTCGTATCGGGGTTGGTCGTATTTACCGTGGTAAGGTTAAAGTTGGCGATAACATCACTGTTATGAAACGTGACGGTTCAACTCAAAACTTCCGTGTTACTAAATTATTTGGTTTCTTTGGTTTGAAGCGTAATGAAATCAAGGAAGCTAAAGCCGGCGATATTATTGCTATCAGTGGTATTAATGATATTTATGTTGGTGAAACTATTGCTTCAGCTGAACACCCAGAAGCTTTACCACTTCTTAAGATTGATCCACCTACACTTCAAATGGACTTTGTTGCTAACGATTCACCTTTTGCTGGTCGTGAGGGTGACCAAGTAACTCCTAAAAAGCTTGAAGATCGATTAATTCGTCAAACTCGTACAGACGTATCACTTAAAGTTGAACCAACTGATCAATTAAATGCTTGGACAGTTTCTGGTCGTGGTGAACTTCACCTTTCAATCTTGGTTGAAGAATTACGTCGTGAAGGCTTTGAATTACAACTTTCACGTCCTAAGGTAATTTACCGTGAAATTGATGGTACAATGTGTGAACCATTTGAAGCAGTTCAAGTGGATACACCTGATGAATACGTTGGTTCAGTTATTGATTCTCTTTCTCAAAGAAAGGGTACCATGCAAAACATGGAAGCAACTGGTAATGGTCAAACTCGTTTGGAATTCCTTGTTCCTTCACGAGGTTTGATTGGTTATAACAATGAATTTATGTCTCAAACTGGTGGTTACGGTATTATGAACCACACTTTTGATTCATACAAGCCAGTAGTTAAGAATTGGGAACCAGGACGTAGAAATGGTGCTTTAGTTTCTATTAATCAAGGTCAATCAACTACTTACTCATTACAATCTGTTGAACAACGTGGTGAATTATTCATCGGTGCTGGTGTAGAAGTTTACGAAGGTATGATTGTTGGTCAATCAAGTCGTGAACGTGATATTGCAGTTAATGTTACTAAGGGTAAGAACTTAACTAACACTCGTGCTGCAGGTAAGGACCACGCCGCTGCTATTAAGACACCAAAGAAATTAACTTTGGAAGAAGCTATTGAATTCTTAAACGATGATGAATTTTGTGAAGTAACTCCAGAATCAATTCGTTTACGTAAGAAGATTTTGAATACTTCTGAACGTCAAAAGGCTGATAAGAAGCGTAATCGTAAATAATAAAATATTTTCTTTAAAAGCTATGGCTAGAATAGAAGTCATAGCTTTTTTGTTTTATAATTAAAAAGTATATACAGAATAAGAAAGGGAAAGTAGCAGTGCGGCGCAAAGTAAAATATTTAAATTATAAAATTTTCGTTCCATATATCTTATTGGTGGTCTTAGGAGTTATCTTAGTATATTCTTCAAGTTCTGACATTTTATTACAGAATGGTTTTAAGCCGTCTACTTATGGAGTTAAGCAAGCTATTTATGCTGCTGTTGCTTTCTTTATATTTGGAATACCTTGTTTTGCACTAAAATTAGAAGTTTTTAAATCGAAGAAATTAGTGATGTGGTTTTTACTAATTAGTTTGGTACTTCTATTTTTCCTAGTTTTAATGAAAATATTTAAGGGCTCAAGTGCTGCCGTTAATGGTGCTGTAGGTTGGATTAATTTAGGTTTTATTAATTTGCAGCCGCTAGAAGTGGCTAAATTGTCCTTAGTACTTTATTTAGCATATGTACTTGCACGAAGAGATGGGAAGTTAGTCAAAGGTCAAATTTGGTCTAATTTAGCTCATCCGGCATTGATGACTGCAATTATGATGGCCTTAGTAATAGTTGAACCGGATCTGGGTGGGACTGCGATTTTATTCATGATTGCGTTAGTCATGTTTTCTGTTTCAGGAATCCCAGCAAGTTTAGCAATTAAATGGTTGCTAGGTATTATCGTAGGCGTTTTACTAGTAGTCTTCTTGATTATTATGTGGAATCCTAAGTTTTTGCAAAGTAATTATCAATTTCAACGATTAATGTCCTTTTTACATCCCTTTGAACTGGAACGTAAAGGGGGAGCCCAATTAGTTAATTCTTACTATGCAATTCATAATGGAGGCTTATTTGGAGTTGGTTTAGGAAATAGTATGCAAAAAAGAGGCTATTTACCTGAGCCATATACTGATTTTATTTTATCAATCGCTGCAGAAGAAATAGGTGTTATTGGAGCAATTCTGATTATTGGTTTATTATTCTACTTAATGTGGAATATTATGGAAGTTGGATTGCATGCTAGTTCACAATATAATGCTTTAATTTGTTTTGGGATTGTCACCATTATCTTTACTGAATCTTTCTTCAATATTGGTGCGGTTTTAGGCCTTTTACCAATTACGGGGGTTACTTTGCCTTTCGTTTCTTATGGTGGTTCATCCATGATAGTTCTTACTTGTTGTATTGGTTTAGTACTAAATGTTTATGCAAATGAAAGAATAAAAAAGGAAGAAGTTGAAACTGTAGCATGAGCGTTAATGAAGAACTAAAAAGTGCTGGTTTGTTTCAGCGAAAATGTTTAATAATTTATTTAACAAATATCAGTGATCAATTTAAATTGAGAAAATATGGCGATATTGTTTACTTCTCCAAGAAAATGAAGTATTGCGTGATATACGTCAATCAATCAGATCTTAAGAGAATAGCAGAAGAAATTTCGCACTTAAACTTTGTAAAAGGAATAGAAATTTCCAATCAGGACCAAGTTAATCTTGAAAGTAACCATATTGAAAAGCAGATAACCGAGATGGCTCGGCAAGCAGAATTAAAGTTACAGGAAAAAGACGAGGATTTATTTAATTGAGAATTATTTCAGGAAAATATGCAAAGCGAAATTTGTTTACGCTTAAGAGTCGTAAAACTAGGCCAACTAGTGATAAAGTAAAAGAATCATTATTCAATTCTTTAGGACAATTTTTCAATGGTGAAACTGTCTTAGATTTGTATGCCGGAAGTGGAGCTCTAGGGATCGAAGCTGTTTCAAGAGGCTGTAGTAAAGCTACTTTAGTTGATATTAACTATGCAGCTGTCGAAATAATTAAGAAAAATGTTGCATTAACTAAAGATGAACAAAAATTTTCCGTTTATAAAATACCTAGTCGAGTAGCATTAAAGAAATTTGCGGATAAAAATTTGAAATTTGATCTCGTCTTTTTGGATCCACCATATGCAAAACAAAAAATAGTACTAGATATGAAGAATATGCTTAAGCTTGATCTCTTAAGTGAGCATGCAGTTGTGGTCGCAGAAACTGATGACGAGACGCAACTAGATCCAGTGTCCGGATTTAAATTAATCAAAGATCATCATTTAGGTAAAACGATAGTTAGAATTTATCAGAAGGTTTAAGAATGGCAGCAGCTTTATTTCCAGGCAGTTTTGATCCAATTACGAATGGTCATGTTGATATTGTAAAAAAAGCAGCAGGGATGTTTGAAAAAATTTATGTTGTTGTGATGACTAATACGCATAAAAAATATCTATTCTCACCTGAAGAGAGGGCATCTTTGGTCAAAAGTGCTTTAAAAGAGTTTAAGAATGTTGAAGTATTAGCACGTCCAGATGCTTTAACTGTCAATGTGGCAAATGAATTAAAAGTTAAAGCAATCATTAGAGGTGTTAGAAATAGCCAAGATTTCTTGTATGAACAACAGATTGCAGGAATCAATGAACAACTTAATAATAAAATTCATACGATTCTCTTATTTACTGATCCAGAAAATAGTTTCGTCGCCTCAAGTATGATCAAAGAAGTTGCCAAATTTGATGGAAATATTGCGCGTTTTTTACCTATAGAAGCTGCTAAGGCGGTCAAGGAGAAATTTAATAAGAAAGATGAAAGTTGAAGATAAAACTAAAATCAAAAAAAGGTATGGGTGGATAATCTCCATTATTGTTTTACTTATTCTTGCGATTATCGTCTATATTCCAACTGACTATTATTTAGAAAGTCCCGGATCTGTTTTTCCGGTTAGTGAATTTATCACCACTAAGCAAAAGAAGTACGAAAATTTGAACATGGTGACTGTAAGTGTAAGCAGAAATCCAATTTCAATTGGGCAGTATTTATGGAGTTACACTCAAAAATTTGATTCTCGTGTTTCTAGTAGAGAATTATTAGGAAATCAATCTAATAGTCAATATGAAGAATTACAAAATTGGTATATGGAAACTTCACAGCAAAATGCAGTTTATTATGCGGCTAAGAAAGCAAAGTTAAAACCAAAATTAAGTTATTTTGGAGTTTATGTTCTTGCTATTCAAAAAAATTCTTCTTTTAAGCACAAGTTACAAATTGGCGACACAGTTTTAGGTGCAAATGGTAAAAGATTTCATTCTACCCAAGAAATGATGGATTATTTGAATAAACAAAAGGTAGGAAAAAAGGTAACTGTTAATATTTTAAGAAATAAAAAAGAAAAAAGTTATACAGGAAAAATTGTTAAATTAGCCAAAAATAAGAGAAAAGGTATTGGAATCTCTTTGGTTGAGAGAGTTAAGGTTAAAACAACCCCTGCATTAAAAATAGATGCCGGTTCAATCGGTGGTCCTAGTGCAGGCTTAATGTTTGCCCTAGACAGTTATCAAATATTTACACACACAAATTTAAGCAATAATCATAAAATTGCAGGTACGGGAACAATTGATCCAACTGGTAAAGTAGGAATAATTGGTGGTGTCGATAAAAAGGTGGTTGCTGCCGATAAAGCCGGTGCGGAAGTTTTCTTTGCGCCAACTGATTCAACAGGAGTGGCAAAAAATAAAACAAATTATGTAATTGCCAAAAAAGTTGCCAAGCAAATAAATTCTAAGATGAAAATCGTTCCTGTCGCTAATTTTGATGATGCTCTTAGTTATTTAAGTAAAAAATATAAATAAATTTAAAGTCCAGAAAAAATTCTGGGCTTTTTTTTCGTATTTAATATTAGGAGGGATTTTATGGATTTAGAAGAAATAAAAAAATTAATTTTAAAATATAAAAAGATAATCATAATTATTTTGGCAGTTGGAGGAATTATATTATTATGGCAAAAGAATCAATCACCGAACGTAGCCCAAAATGATTTTAATGTTGCTGAAAATAGTGATTTAAAAGGGGTAAATAAAAAAGATACATCGACTCCTAGTTCACAAATCTCGTCATCGGAAGAACAGAATAATAAACCACAAGAAGTTACCTGTGATATTTCTGGTGCAGTTAAAAAGCAGGGAGTATATACCTTGAAGTCTGGTGCCAGGTTAGAAGAATTAATTCAAGCGGCTGGTGGCTTAAAGCAAAACGCCCAAATTAAAGTAATAAATCGAGCACAATTATTAAAAGATCAAGATAAAATTCATATTCCATATAAAGGAGAAAAAGTAGAAGCTGCGCCTAGTTCGGTTCAATCAACCACCGAAGCATCATCTTCATCTTCTGGACAAAAAAATGGTGAAAAAGTAAATCTGAATACAGCTTCCGCAAGTGATTTACAGAAGTTAAATGGAATAGGTGCGAAGAAGGCAGAACAAATCATCAGTTATCGTGAAGAAAAAGGTCAATTCAAAAAGATTGAAGATTTAATGCAGGTTTCAGGAATTGGTGAAAAAACTTTTGCAGCTCTCAAAGATCAATTGGAAGTTTAAAATTTTTGATGCGGGGTACTTTTTCCTTTTGTCCTTGCTTTTAATAACAGCTACTTTCATAGTTTTTCAAGCACATACGAGTTTGAAGAAACTGCTGGGATTAAGTTTTATTATTTATTTACTAATTTTGCTTTTAAAAAAATATCAGGATTTGTTCATCCTTACGATTTTAGTCTCCTTGATCTTTACTGCACGATTGTGTATTTCTCAGAAAAACGAGCAACTTGTAATAAATGAAAATACAGTTATTAATATTTATCCAGACCAGATAAAAATTAAAGATGATTGGTTTTCAGGAATAGGGAGAACAGATAATAATAAAATAATACTTCTTTCTGGCAAGGTTTCTCAAGAGCAAAAACGAGTTCTAACTTTAGGCAAAAGAGTAGCAATTTCAAATTTAACTTATGAAGTTGAAAAAATAATGCCGGCTACTAATATTGGAGAGTTTGATTCACAAAAATATTATGCTGCAAAACAAATTAAGGAAAAGATTAAGCTTAAGTCATTTAAAATTATTTCTACGAAAAAAGATGTTTTATCTGCCACGCATAAAGTAAGGTTTGATTTACAACAGTATTTTCAAAAAATGCCTACCATCTTAAATTTTTTTGCGGGAGAATTGGTATTGGCAGAAAATAATACTGAAGATGTTGTGCTTAAACAGAATTACCGTGATCTGGGCATTGTACATTTATTAAGTATTTCTGGTTTGCATGTGGGACTATATACTTTTTTCCTGAGTATGTGGCTTTATTTTTTAAAATTTACCAGAATTGAAGTTTTTGTTGCTTGTAGTTTTTTATTAATTACAGGAATTTTTCTGAGTAATGGACAGCCAGGTTTTGTTAGAGCTAGTATCACGTATTTATTAAGTGAAATATTTTTATTAAGTAGCAAAAAAATATCGTCATATGACTTATTAGGATTAACTTGTATCATTCATCTATTCTTGATTCCAAATTTATTTATGAATGAAGGAGCGATTCTTAGTTACTTTTTAGTATTTGGCTTGAAAATTACAAATGGATTTTCAAAATTTAAACAAACAATACTACTCAATTTATTGTTAATTCCTTTATTATTATGTTTTTTCTTTCAAGTAAATATTTTTACCATCATTTTCAATTTTTTTGCCATTCCGTATTTTAATTTTTTAGTAATTCCAGTTACCTTTATCAATATTTTCTTTTATTGGCTTGATCCAAGAATTGGTACGATTTCCGTGAATTTACTTACGGGGACAGAAAGAATGATTGATTTATTATCATCTTCGAAAGTCGGCTTAATATACTTTGGCAAAATAAATTGGTCTCAGTGCTTATTATTATTAATCTTAACAATTTCGTTAATTGCTTTTATGCAGAAGAAAAAAATTAAATTTCAGAAAATAAATTTATGTTTGATTGGCATTACTTATTTAGTTTTTTTCTGTTTAATACATTTTCCTTTATTTGGACAAGTTACTTTTATTGATGTTGGTCAAGGAGACAGTATTTTAATTACAACCCCTTATCCGCGTAAAACATATTTGATTGATACTGGCGGTAAATTGAATTTCTCAAAGAGAAAGGTGACACCACAAGTTAATCGAATTACTATTCCATTTTTAAGATCTCAGGGAATTGATCATATTGATGGATTGTTTGTTTCTCATCAGGATGCCGATCATGTTGGTGATATTAGACCACTACTTGAACAGGTTAATGTGAAAAAATTATATATGGCACAAGGATTATTAAATAATCCATCTTTTGTTAAAAGAATTGCTGGTGAAGTTAAAAATACTCAAATAATACAGTTACTTGCTAGTATGAAAGTTAAAGAACCACAAGTTGATTTTGATGTTGTTTATCCGTTTAAACCGGGAGAAGGTAAAAATGAAGATTCTCTTTCAATTACTTTTAGAGTAGGAAATAAAAGGTGGTTATTTACTGGGGATTTAGGACAGGAAGGAGAACTGGAAATCGCTCAAAATTTCAACCTAAAAGTTGATTATTTTAAATTGGGTCATCATGGAAGCAAGACTTCATCGAATGCAGAGTTTTTAAGCAAGATTAATCCAGAATTAGTCTTTATTTCGGCTGGACGAAATAATCGCTTCGGTCATCCCCATCAAGAAACACTTGATACTTTGAAAAGAGAACATATCCCATGGGTTTCAACACAAGACTATGGTATGATTAGCTGGTATTATAATAAACATGGTGGGCATTTCAAGCATTTTTTGACTAGGAGTAATTGATGAATTTACTATCTTTATTTAAAAATTCAAATAACAATAATCCTCAGACTTTAGTTTGGGGACAGGATGAATATTTTAATGATTATATCGTTTCTTCATATTTAAAAAATGCAGAATTTAAAGACTTAGATAAAGTAGTTATTGATTGCGAAAGTGAAGGCTTTGATGAGCTTATTGCGGCCTTAACTGAATCCAGTTTATTTTCGAATCGCAAGTTGGTTTTAATTAAAAATCCGCTATTTTTGACTTCTAAGACAACAAAAAAACAACAAAAACAGTTAAACGAATTGCAGAATATCTTTGAACATCTTCAAGAAATTGATAATCTAATTATAATCGAAGCTTCATATGAAAAAATTGATCGAAGAAAGAAAATCACTAAGACAGTTCTTAAGAACTTTAATTTTGTTGAACTAAATATTCGACCTTATGAAACGGCGGCAATTATTAAAGGAATAATTAAATCTGAAGGTTATACTATTTCTCAAACAGCTTTGCAGTTGCTATTAGAACGTAGTGATCAAGTTTTAGATACTATTTTAAGTAATTATGCAAAATTAAAAATGATTGTACCGGATAAAAGGATCACTGAAAAAGCAGTCTCAGAAAATATTGATTTATCACTAGCTCAGAATATTTTTGCAATCCTTGAAAATGCATTGGGACATAATTATCAAGAATCAATGACCAGATTGAATGACCAACTAAGAGAAGGAACAAACCCAATTCAATTGCTGGCAGTATTTGAAAATCAACTTGAGTTATTATTAACGGTAAAAATTTTAGCTGCAAGAGGTAGGAGTCAACCACAGATAGTGAAGGAATTGGGAGTCCATCCCTATAGAGTAAAGTTAGCATTAAAGAATAAATTTACTGTTCAGAAGTTACAAAGGCTATTAGAAAAAGCAATTGAACTCGAATTTAATTATAAAAATGGTACTTATCAGAATGACAATTTTATCAAAATGTTTATTTTAGATGTATAACAAAACGCGAAGAGGTTAATACTCTTCGCGTTTTGTTTTATTATAGTTGTAAAATTGCTAAGATTATTTAGCTAATTTATCTAAACGACTCTTATCACGAGCAGCCTTATTCTTGTGGATTAAACCTTTTGATACGGCTTTATCTAAAGCACTTTCTGCTTCTACGCGTAACTTGGAGGCGTCTTCAGCACCAGCTGCAGCAGCGGCCTTGAACTTCTTAACAGCAGTTCTTAACTTGTTCATTTGTGCAGCATTGCGTTTTCTAGCAGCGTCTTGAGTCTTAACACGTTTAATAGCTGATTTAATTTGTGGCATGAAATTCACCTCCATTGATCATTTTTACTTAATTGATTATACTTAAGAATAAAGTACGATGCAAGGTAAATTGTACTTGCTTTTTAAAAAAATAATTGTATCATAGTAAATGTTGTGAACCATTAACGCTGTTTGTTCGCTCACACCTGACGACTAACGTTGTTAATGGCAATTGTATGTTTTTATGAAAGGTGAAAAAATGGCTATTTCAAAAGAAAAGAAAAACGAAATCATTAAAGAATACGCAACTCACGAAGGCGACACTGGTTCAGTTGAAGTTCAAGTTGCAGTTTTAACTGCTGACATCAATAACTTAACTGATCACATGAAGTCACACAAGCATGACCACCACTCATACGTTGGTTTGCTTAAGAAGATCGGTCACCGTCGTAACTTACTTCGTTACTTACAAAATAACGATATTAACCGTTACCGTGAATTGATCAAGAAGTTAGGTTTACGTCGTTAATCTTAATTTGTTTGATAAAAAAAGCTGGTCTATTTGATCAGCTTTTTTGTTTTTGTAAAAATTTACTTTTTTATGCTAGAATTAATGCAGATTCTAATTACGTTTTGATCGTAAGATCCAAAAATTTAAAATTAATAAAATAGAAAAGGAAATAAGATGGCTAATCAAATTAAGATAATGATTTTGAGCGGCGTTCGTGAACAAGGGAAAAATATGTTTGCCGTTCAAGTCAATGATGAAATTTTCGTTTTAGATGCAGGATTAAAATATCCTGATAGTTCTTTATTTGGAATTGACGTTGTTATTCCTGATTTAGATTTCTTTGCTCAATATGGTGATCGAGTGGCAGGAATTTTTCTTACTCATGGACATGCTGATTCTATTGGGGCACTTCCATATATTTTAAGAGATTATGATATTCCTGTTTTCGGTTCTGAATTAACTGTGGAACTTGCTAAAATTGACGTTAAACGTGAGAATAAAAAGATTAAGAATGACTTATTTCAAGTTATTGATGCTAATACTGAAATTGATTTTAAGAATGCAAGCATTTCATTTTTCCATACAACCCATTCAATTGCTGATTCATTGGGGATTGTAGTTCATACTCCTGCTGGTGAAGTTGTTTACACCGGTGATTTTAAGTTCGATCCGTCTGCAGAACCAAATTACCGTACAGATATGGATCGCTTAGCTGAAATTGAAACAAAGCATGTTCTAGCTTTACTGAGTGATTCATCAAATGCTGAAGCTTGGTTCCCTAATGCATCTGAACAAGATATTGGTAAATATGTTACTGAAGTATTTAGAAATGCTAAGGGAAGAATTATTGTTGCTGCCAAAGCTTCAAATTTAAATCGTGTTCAAGAAGTTTTAAAGGCTGCTAAGAAGACAGGACGTAGAGTATTATTGACAGGTAGGGACTTTACCAAAATTGTAAGAACTGCGATGAAATTACATTATTTGGATGTCCCTGAGGGACTCTTGATGAGAGTTAAAGATCTAAAAACTACTCCTGATGACAAAACAGTTATCTTAGAAACTGGCCGAATGGGAGAACCCCTTAATTCTTTACAAAAGATGGCTAATAAACGTCATAGTATGATCAGAATTCATAAAGGTGACTTGGTCTTTATTGCTACTACACCTTCACATTCTGTTGAAACTATGGTTGCACAAACCAGTGATATGGTTTACCGGGCTGGTGGAACTGTGATTCAATTAGGCCGGAATAAGCACACGAGTGGTCATGCCACTGGTAGAGATTTACAGCTTTTAATTGACACTTTGAAGCCTGACTTTTTATTCCCTGTTATTGGCGAATACAGATTAATGGAAATTCATAAGAATTTAGCGATTAAAACTGGAATGAAGAAAGACGATATTTTCATTTCTAAAAATGGTGATTGCTACAATTATGATTTTAAGAAGAAGCGTTTCTATTTGTCTGACCCAGTACCCGGTGAAGATATCATGATTGATGGTTCTGGTGTAGGGGATGTCGGTAATATTGTTTTACGTGATCGTGAGATTTTATCTGATGATGGAATCTTTATTGCAGTTGTAACAATTGACCGTAAAAAGAAAAAGATTATTGCTCAACCTCAAGTAACCAGTCGTGGATTTGTTTATATTAAGGCAAACCATCAATTAATGAAAGATTCAATTGAAGTAATTAAAAAGGCAATTAATAATAATTTTGAACATAAAAAGTTTGACTGGACCGAATTGAAGCAGGATGTTCGTAATGATCTTCAAAAATTCTTATATAAGCAAACAAATCGGCGTCCAGTTGTTTTACCTGTAGTAATGGAAGTTAACCAAAATCGTCATCGTGCAATGCAAAAGAGAAACGAAAACGCTAAGCAAGATGGTGAGGAGAATAAGAGCAATAAAACTCCAAAAACTTCAAAGAATAGTAGGAATACAAAAAATAATAAACATTCTAACTACAGAAGAAGGACGAATAAACCTAAAAAGTTACCAGCAAATAAAAAAGTAATTATTAAGAAAGAAAATAAGAGTAATTAATATGGTATCTGTGAGTCAAGAAAATTTATTAAAACTTGCTCTAGAAGATGAAAATAAAGGAAACTATGATCTTGCAATTCAAAATTTAGAAGAAGCTTTATCATATGATCCTTCTAATAAAGTAGTGATTAAATTATGCAAACTTTATCGAAAAAATAAACAAGAAGATCAGGCATATGCGTTAATTAAAGACCAACCTGATCTTTTTTCTGATGAAAAAATTTTTAATGAATATTGTCAGATTTTAAAAGCAAATCATTATTTTATTGAATTTTGTCAACTAGAAAAGTTATTAGACAGAAAAATAAAAATTAATATTTCACCCGTTTCTGAAAGCGAGCAGAATAAAATTATGACTGGTTTTAGAAAAAAAGAGCAGATAACTCAATTGGATTATCAAAGCCTTTTAAAATTAAATCTGATTAATTTTGAAAACTTTTCGCAAAGCCTTTTACTAGATCCTAGTCAAAATTTTGCAGTTAGATTAGCATTATGTGAAGACCTCGTTCGTTTAAATCTTGAAAAGACATTTAAAGTTTGGATTTTAGGTAAGCAAAAAGAATTTATTCCGAATAATACACCTTTACTTGAAAAAAGTACGGTTTATACCGAAGTAATTGGTGGAATTGGCGATCATTTTCGTAATAATCCAAGTCAATTACCGATTATGTTAGGAGAAACTAATTTAATCTTAGGCAGTTTATATCCTGAGATTGGTGATTATATAAGAAATACAGATGGTTTTACTAGTGACTTGATTTCTTATATCCAAACGGGGAATGGACGAACCAATCAAAAATTATTGGAAAAAATTTATAAATATTTACCAAAATAATTAAGCAAAAAGGTTTACATTTTAAATCTATTTAGTATAATTAGCTAAGGTTATTTTCATAGGGCATAGCTGTAGCATTTTTTACTAGGCATTTGCCCGTGAAAGTAGTACAATATTCAACAGAGAATTATCCGTTAACTTATCTCAACGGACTTCTTGCAAATTTACAGGAGGGTCATTTTAATGGCAGAAAAAGAACATTACGTTAGAACTAAGCCACACGTAAACAT
>JAHLFT010000076.1 GCA_018883635.1 Candidatus Lactobacillus pullistercoris | reverse complement strand
GTAAGTTTTTATTTTCAGCTTTAGTAAAATCTGGTTGGTCTGAATAGTAGGATCCTAATTGATCATAGGAATATACTTCAACTCCTTGATTTTTAAGTCCTTCCTTAAAGTTATCAAAAGTTTCATGAGTTCGACCAGGACCACCGTGAAGGCATAGTAGTTTGACAGGTCCTTCGTTGACTTTGCGAGTAAATAGGTGATAGCCATTTTTTAATGTTACTAATTTTGTTTGATCCATTTTATTTCTCCTTAAGTTAGATAAATAAAACTTAGCTGTGATAAACAAAAAACGCCCTATCAGATCATTTCGATCTAATAGGGCGTCTATAACGCGGTACCACCTATTTGTTCGTTAATAAACTGCGCGTTTATTAACTTCGTGCACGTGCGGCCAATCAATTGATTAACGATACGTCGCCGCTATATAGAGCGGACCCTGAAAATACTAATATCGCATTTTCAGCTCAAAGGTGATTTTCACTTAAGACGTAATTATCTTCTTTCACCAACCGAAGACTCTCTGAAAATCTTGTCTTAAGTTACTTTCCTTATCAAAGCTAAGTTGTTTTTATGTTGAAACCAATATTACTTAATTTTAAATTAGTTGTTAATAATTATTTTAAATATTTTTTAATACCTAGATTTATTTAATGTTCAAAACCACGAAGTAGATCACAAAGACAATGAACAAGATCCACATCATCGGAGTGATTTGCTTAGTCTTTTTTGCAGCAATCATTGAAATTGGATAAACTACCAATCCCCAGCCAAGACCATCAGAAATGGAGTAAGTAAGCGGCATTCCTAATGCAATCAAGAAACATGGAATCGCAATTTCTAGATCTGTCCAATGGACGTGTGCCAAGTTTTCCGCCATTAACACACCAACAATAATTAAAGCGGGAGCAGTGACTTGAGTGGTAAAGATACTCAAAATTGGTGAGAAAATAGTAGAAATGAGGAAGAAGATACCCGCCCAAACAGCGGCTAAACCAGTCTTACCACCGACAGCAATTCCGGCGCTAGATTCCACAAAAGCACCAACTGGTGAAGTTCCCAGAACAGCACCAACTAGCATACCAGATGAGTCAGCGGCAAGCGCTTGACCAGCACGAGGCATCTTATTATTTTTCATTAAGCCGGCTTGTTGAACTAAGCCAATTAAAGTACCTGTTGTGTCAAAGAAGGTAACTAATAAAAAGGTGAAGACCACGACCCACATTTGAACAGTATTAATGTCACTAATATGAAAAATAGCTTGTCCGAAGGTGGGAGCGATACTTGGAACAGCAGAAATAATTCCTTTGGGCATCGGAATTTGACCAATAATTAGTCCGAAAATTGCAGCTAAGATCATTCCGATGAAGATAGCACCAGGAACGCGGGCAATCATCAAGAAAATTGTTACTACTAAGCCAAAAATTGTGATCCAAACAGTCGGATTATTTAGAGCACCGATTGTTACTAAAGTTGAATCGCTGTTTTGGATTAAATGGCCACCTTGCAGGCCGATAAAAGCGATGAAAAGGCCGATTCCGGCAGTGATTGCATATTTAATATCAGCGGGAATAGCGTCAATGATCATTTCACGAACTTTAAAGATAGTTAGTAAAATGAATAAAATAGAGGCTACTAAAACGGCAGCTAAGGCAGTTTGCCATTTTACCTTCATGCCGAGACATACGGTGTAGGTGAAGAAGGCATTTAAGCCTAACGTTGGAGCTGAGGCAATGGGATAATTAGCAACAAGTCCCATGACGATACAGGTAAAGGCACTGGCGAGCGCTGTTACGGTAAATAATGCGCCTTTATCCATTCCACTAGCTCCTAAAATGTTAGGATTAACAAAGAGAATGTAAGACATGCTAACAAAGGTTGTTAATCCAGCTAATAATTCAGTTCTAAAGGATGTATTGTTCTCCTTTAGGTGAAAGAAATTGCTAAGTGAGTTCATTTTAACCTCCAGAAATTGTATAAGATGAACATTCACTTAGAATTATACTTAAATAGTTAATAATTACAATACAAAATCAGTTTTTTGTTCGATTTTTTGGAATAATATATTTTATTTTAGAAAAATATGGACTTTAACCTAAGGTAAAACCGTATATTCAAATTAGAAGGTGACGGCAATGTCGCAGAAATATTCTATTGGTGATGTAGCAAAGAAACTAAATATTACAACACGTGCGATTCGCTTCTATGATCAAAAAGATTTGGTCAAGCCAGAATTTGTTGGTGAAAATGGCTATCGCTATTATGGTGACGAGCAGATTCAAAGACTTGAGCTAATCAATTACCTACGAGGATTAAACTTTTCAATTAAACAGATTAAGCAATTATTTAATGATCAAAAGGGATCAGATTCATTGTTGTTGCTTTTTCAGAACCAAATTGAGGAAAATGATGCGCAAATTGCAGACTTAAAGCAAAAGCACATACGCCTAAATTTAGAAGATTGTTTTGTCCAAACTGCCAACAAAAATCATATTGTTTAGAAATTGCACGATAATATTTCCTGGGTAATAGAGTATCTTATCGATTATAGTCGATAAGATACTCTATTTTTATGATTTCCTCCATTATAATCGATATAAATGAGGTGAGCAGATGATCAAAAGAACAGTTTATTTGAACCGTATTAAACCATTTATTAATAAAGATATTATCAAAGTAATCACAGGTATGCGCCGTAGTGGTAAAACAGTTTTGTTGCAACAAATTCAAGCTGAATTGCTTAATCGTGGTAAAAGCAAAGCTAATTTCATTTATATTAACTTTGAAGACTTACAATATGAATCATTGTTAGACTACAAAGCACTTAATGAAGAACTAGTTCGGCGTATCAAGAAGATTAACGGTAAAGCATATTTGTTTTTGGATGAAATTCAAAAAGTTATTTCCTGGGAAAAGACCATTAACTCTTTACGGGCTAGTTTTGATTGTGATATTTATCTTACAGGATCAAATTCACAACTACTATCTGGTGAATTAGCAACTGAAATTGCCGGACGTTACATCGAAGTTAAAGTGTATCCATTTTCCTTTAGTGAATTTTTAGAAGCGATTAATTCTGATCATCAAAATTTAGATCGTGATTTTTCTACGTATGTAGAAATAGGTGGGATGCCTTTTCTATCTCTTATTTATAATGATCGCCAAGCTTGTGATACTTACTTGCAAGATATCTATAGCTCTGTTGTGTTAAAAGATATTGTTGATCGTTATAATATTCGAAATGTTGATTTATTGCGGAGAGTAATTAGTTATCTAAGTAGTGAAATTGGATATCCTATTTCTGCGACTGGCATTTCTAAATTTCTTAAAAATGAACATCGTGGTAGTTCAATTGATACTATTCTTGATTATATTTCTTACACTTGTGATGCGTACTTATTCTCTCGTGTGCCGCGTACTCATTTACAAGGTAAACAAAATTTGAAAGTTAATGATAAATACTACATTACTGATCATGGTTTACGGCAGACCATGTTAGGCAATAATTTACAAAATATTGATCAGATTTTAGAAAATATTGTTTTTGTTGAATTATTGCGAAGAGGATATCAGGTTTCAGTTGGCCTAAATGGTAAGAAAGAAATTGATTTTGTAGCACGAAAGGGTAATGATAAGCGCTATTATCAAGTGACTTATATGTTGGGCAGTCAACAGACAATTGAACGTGAATTTGGCGCATATGCCGGTATTGCCGATAATTATCCGAAGTATGTGCTATCAATGGATAAATTTGATATGAGTCGTAATGGAATTATTCATCGGAATATTATTGATTTTTTGCTAAAAAATACTAGACAAAATTAAATCATCATTGTATTATTACAAAAACATTAAATGAAAAGGTGATTTATATGAAAAAGATGAAAAAAGCAATTCTAGTTAGTGTTTTATTTTTAATTTTAGGTGCGGTGGCTCCATGTGGAAATGTTTTTGCAGATACTGGTTCTGACAGTTCAGATGTAAAAACAACTACTACGTTCAAAGTACCTAATAATTTCACTTCTAGCTATAGTGTCAATTCAATAAATGAGAGTAAGGCTTACGCTCCATCCGGTGGAGGAGTTTCTTTTGGTGGAATTGGCTTTGGCGGAATTGGTTTCGGTGGCGGAACGTCTACTGCAATTGGAGCCGGTGCTGTAGGAACTGGAGCAGCTATACATTATATGAGGGGAAAAAAGAAGAGAAGTAAAAAAGTTAGACCTAAACGCAGACATCCTCATAAGAGCGCAGAACATACTAAAAATAGAAGTCGTAAAAATCACGATAAACACACTGGTCATCGTTCAGGACCGTCTGATAAGAAAAAGAGACAAAATGGGAGATACCGCTAATGACTGATAACTTAGTAAAACTTACTTTAAATTATGATCTTGAATTTGAAATCGATGAATATTACATTGGTCGAATTAAAGAAAAGCGCGGTAATTATTTAGTTTTTGAAGCAATTGATGATGATACAGATCTGGGCGGAATCTCTATTTTTAAGAATGGTACATATAAAGTAGAAACTAAAGCACCAGAAATTGATTACTATCAAAAACTAGAACAAGATAATTTAATTAAAGATAGATTTGATCTAAAAGATGAGAATAAAGAGATTCTTTCTTGGCAGTGGAAGAATTTATCTGAATTATTAAAAATTATCTATGATGAAGAATTTGTTATTAACATTCAATTGAAAAGTGGAAATTTTTATAGTGGTGCTATCGAAAAGGTAACTTCTAGATATGTATATATGTGGGAAAATACGGATTCTTTTGATTTGGAAGAATGTGCAACTGTCATCCCTTTAAAAGATATTAGTACAATTGATATTAATGAAATACCCAATGTTCTTTATGATGACTGGTACGATCATATCGATGATTTTGATCAAGATTATGGTCTAACTAAGATCCATTTAGCCTATCAAGACGATAAATTATTTAAAGAATTTCCAATTATCGGAAAGATTATTAAAGAAGATGAAAATCAAATTTTATTTCATCGCTTAAATGTGATGAGTCAAATAGATGCAGTTACAGTAATTAATAAAAAACAAATTGCCCATATGAGTGATACAGCCGTAGATTTGCCATATTATAATTTCTTACTGAATAACAATAAGACTAAAGGAACATTTGATCCTCATCACTTGCTAGATAAAAGCTATGATATGACATATGAGCTGAAAGAAAATGATATGGTAACTCTAGATGATGTAATTTATGGTAGGGTAACCGGAATTATTAAAAAGAAGAAAAACGATAGTTTCGTATTAAAAGAAATTAGAGATTACGCATACAAGGAGGAACTTGAATTAAAATATTCTGATATTATCTCGGTGGATTTGAATAGCAATGATTTATTTAACTTAAAAAGTTACCGCAATTTTCTTTAATTACAGATAAAAAAGGATAGATACTCCATTGTAATGAAATATCTATCCTTTTCTTTTTTACCTATTAGAAATTCAATACCCATAAAAAGATGATAAATACCACAAACAGTACCCACATCATCGGTGTGACTTCCTTACCACGCTTAGCTGAAAGCATACAAATTGGGTAAGTGATCATTCCCCATGACAAACCATCAGAAATTGAGTAGGTAAGCGGCATCCCTAAAATGATCAAGAATGACGGCACCGCAATTTCTAACTTGTTCCAGTGAATATGTGCCGTATTTTGCGCCATTAAGACCCCAACAATAATCAAGGCAGGAGCAGTAACTTGCACAGTAAATACTCCCAAAAGGGGACTGAAAATCATTGAGATTAAGAAGAAGATTGCTACAAAAACAGCAGTTAAACCGGTCCGGCCACCAACGGCGATCCCGGCACTTGATTCCACAAATGCACCAACAGGTGAAGTACCAAGCACAGACCCAACAGCCATCGCACTAGAGTCGGCAGCTAATGCTTTACCAACACGAGGCATCTTATTATTCTTCATAAAACCAGCTTGTTGGGCCAAACCAATTAAAGTACCTGCAGTATCAAAGAAAGTAACGAGTAAGAAGGTTAACACAACGACCCACATTTGAACAGTATTAATATCCTTAACATGGAAAATAGCTTGCCCAAAAGTCGGTGCTAAACTTGGCGCGGTTGAAATAATTTTATGTGGTAAAGCAATTTGACCGGTACAAATACCGAAGATTGCTGACAAAACCATACCGATAAAAATAGCACCTGGTACGTTTAAGATCATTAAAATTACGGTAACTAATAAACCGAAAATTGTAATCCAAATAAGTGGATCGTGCAGCGATCCTAAACCTACTAAAGTGGATTTATTGGCAACGATTAATTTACCGTTTTGCAATCCTAAAAAGGCGATAAACAAACCAATACCAGATGAAATAGCGAATTTTAAATCAGCTGGAATGGAGTCGATGATTTTTTCTCTTAACTTAAATAATGTGATTAAAATAAAAATAATTGAAGCGACAAAAACGCTGGCTAAAGCAGTTTGCCACTTAACATGCATGCCGATACATACTGTATAAGCAAAAAACGCGTTAATTCCAAGCGCAGGTGCTTCACCAATTGGGTAGTTAGCAACAATTCCCATGATGGCAGTACCAAGCGCTGCAGCCAACGCTGTTGCGGTGAAGACGGCACCGGTATTCATTCCACTAGCACCTAAAACACTAGGGTTAACGAATAAAATATATGACATACTAATGAAGGTAGTTAAACCAGCAATGAATTCCGTCTTAACGCTGGTTTTATATTTTTCTAATTGAAAGTAATTCCTAATATAATTCATTTTTTCTCTCCAAAGTAAATGTTCGTATTTTAATAACAAATAACAACTCTTATAATGTATCATTCTGAATTAGATTTGTAAACGCGAATATATATTAAAATATTAATCAGTAATGATTAGAATTAATCGGATTTGATTAATTCTTATTTTGGACAAAAGTTAAAAATAATTGACTTTATGCCAATGAAACCGCTAAAATTATTTCATTCGCTTACTTTTAATTATCTAGGGAGAAAAATATGAGTATTGTTTATATGTTTATTCCGGCAATTGCTTGGGGAATTTTACCGTTAGCAGTTGCTAAGGTTAAAGGAAAACCGATCAACCAAATTTTGGGTACAACGGTCGGGACATTAATTGTTGGGATTATTACTCTGCCATTTATTAATGCCAATTTCGATGCAAAAACTTTTTGGCTAGCAGCTCTTGCTGGCGCCTTCTGGGTTATTGGGCAACTGGGCCAGTATACCGGATATGCCAAAATTGGTGTTTCTGAAACCATGCCAATTTCAACCGGTTTGCAGTTAATTGGGACTTCATTAGTCGGAGTTGTAATTTTTGGTGAATGGGGAACTACCAATGCGAAGATTTTCGGCTTTATCGGGATTGCACTTTTAATAGTTGGGGCAATCTTAACTTCAATTTCTGATAGTGGGACTAGTGAAGGAACCGAAAAGAACCAAGTTGGAACGATTATCATGCTTGTATGTACCACACTTGGATTTATTATTTATAACTCAATTCCTAAGGCAATGTCAGCTTCAGGTCTGGCAATCTTTTTCCCAGAATCAGTCGGAATGGTGTTGGCTGTTCTCATTTATCTAATCTTTACTGGGCAATTGAAGGAGTTAAAGGCCAAGAGTAGTTGGCAAAGCTTGGTTGCTGGATTTATTTTTGCAATTGCAGCCATCGGCTATATTATTTCGGTAAGAGATAATGGAGTAAACACTGCTTTTGTCGTTTCACAATTATCAGTAGTTATTTCGACTTTAGGTGGGATGCTCTTCTTACATGAAAAGAAGACTAAGAAAGGTTATATTTACACTATTGCTGGATTGATTATTATCTTAGTTGGAGCAATTTTAACTACGGTAATTCACTAATAAAACTAATAACTATACAAAAAGGGACCATAAGGTCCTTTTTAATATACTTGATTTTCTTTAATCGTATATTTATTAATAATTTGCCAGTTAAGTTTTACACCGATGCCGTTTCCTGTTGGTACCTGTAATTTGCCATTTTCCAGATTTATTTCGGGAGAAATAATATCATTTTTAAAATAATGCGAAGAAGCAGAGATATCATTAGGCAAAGTGTATCCTGGTAAGCTGGCAGCAGCCAAATCAACTGCACGCGCGACACCAGAGCTATACATTCCACCACACCAGCACGGAATATTGTGGGCTAGTGCAAATTTTTGGATTGCTTTTGCTTGAGTTAAACCACCAACTTTACTTACTTTGATGTTAATAATCTTCCCGCTACCAAGTTCAAACATCGCTTTGGCATCACTTAAAGAATTGATACTTTCATCTAAACAAATTGGAGTTGTGATGTTTGTTTGTAATTTTGCATGGTGAATGAGATCGCCTGGTTCTAGTGGCTGTTCAATCATTAACAGGTTAAATTTATCCAAACGTTTAAAGAAATCGATGTCCTTTAAGCTGTAGGCGCAATTTGCATCTGCCATGAGCATGATATCAGGGAACTTACCTCTGACAGCTGCGATGTAGTCATAATCGCGACCAGGCATTATTTTGATTTTGATGCGGCGATAACCTTTATGAAGAGCTTTTTGTACTAGGTCAATCAATTTTTGCGGGGATGATTGGATGCCAAGACTGATTCCAGCCTCAATTTCGGTCTTGTTTCCGCCAAGCGAGTGGGACAAGGATTGTTTTTCTTCTTGAGCAAAAAGGTCCCATACAGCATTATCAACAGCAGATTTTGCCATATTATTACGCTTAATCCCTTGATATAATTGCCAAACGTCTTCGGGCTTTAGAAGTTCTTGTCGGAGTAAGGCGGGGATTAATTGCTTTTGCAGTAGGGAGTATGCACCATCGCGAAATTCTTCTGTATAAAAAGGGATGGAAAAAGCGGAACATTCACCGTAACCTTTGAGTCCAGAATCATTTGTTAATTCTAGTAGAATAAAATCCTTGGTTTTTAATTGACCGTAGCTAGTTTTTACGGGGAATAGTAGTGGTAAATTTATTTTGAATAAGTGAGCTGCAGTGATTTTCATAAGTGATCCTCAATTTTTGTATTAAAAAAGGCCCACAAGGGCCTTTTTCTTATGCTTCAATTTGAATATCAGTGGATTTATCCCAATCAAGCGGTAATTTACCGACTGATTTTAATTTATCAACAATTTTATCAAGTACTATTTGTCGATCTTCTTCAGAAGACATAAAATCAAGCTTGTCGCCGTCTATTTCCATCTTAGGTGAATAGTCATACTTCTCATACCATGGCTTGTAGTAGCGCAACAGACGCTTGTAATAGTCTTCTAGTGTTGCATCGTAACTTAATTGTTCATATGGACGACCACGTTTCTGAATTCGCTTAATCATCGTGTCATATGAAACATTAATATGAACAAGTAGATCAGGATTCTTCTTTGGCATCCGATCAAGTTCGCCCATCATATTATGTAAAAGTTCATAATATGTATCTACTTCTTCTTTAGTCGCACGTCCGATATCTGCGTTCATTTGGAAGAATAATGCATCTTCATAAATTGAACGGTCAAGTACATTATTGTCGTCGGTTAGTGCGGCTTTAATACTGTGAAAACGTGTATTTAAGAAATATACCTGAAGTAAAAATGCATATTTTTCAGGATCTGCATAAAATAATGGCAAAACTGGGTTATCTTCAACACTTTCATAGAAAGGCTTAGTACCCAAATATTTAGATAATATACCTGTTAAACTGGATTTACCGGCTCCAATTGGCCCGCTTAATACAATAACTGTCATCACGATCCTTCTTCGTTTTTTACAAATTGCCTATATCGCGCAATTTATTATCAATTTCGCTCAAAACTTCTTTTTTAGCATCTTCATCTACAACAAAATCAAGCTTATCACCGTTAATTTCCATCTTAGGGGATGCATCGTAGTTTTCATACCATGGTTCATAGTATCTAAGTAATCTTGCATAGTAATCTTTTAAACTTGGATCGCTTGAAATTTGTTCAAAAGAACGTCCACGTTTTTTGATTCGTGCAAGCATTGTATCCAAAGAAACATGAATATAAATTAATAAATCTGGTTTTTTACTTGGATTGCCTGGAGTTTCTTCCATCATATTTTCAAGTAAATTATCATAGATCTTAAATTCGGTTGGATCAGCTACTTTGCTATCAGCATTCATCTTGAAAAAGAGTGCATCTTCATAGATTGAACGATCGGAAACACTATTTTTTTCTTGAATTGCTTGGTTAATTTGCGCTAAACGGTGGTTAAGTAGGTAAGTATTAAGCAAGAAGGTGTAACGCTTCATGTCTTTGTAGTAAAGAGGTAAGACAGGGTTGTTATCGACACCTTCATAGAAAGCTTGAGTACCTAAATGTTCAGCTAAAATACTAGTTAAACTGGATTTACCGGCTCCAATTGGCCCACTCAATACAATAACTTGAATCACATTCTTTCTTAAATACAATATATAGAACATTTACTAGTTTAATACGAGATATAGTGGGCTACAAGAACTTTTTTAATTTAATTTTACTCAGAAAAGTCAAGTCATTTTGTATATTGAGAATAAATTTTCGGATAGAAATGAATTGAAAAATTGTATGCAATATATAGCAAAAAGAAGTTAAGTAATTTCTACTTAACTTCTTTTTTTATAACTATATCTTTATTTATTACTTACTAATTCTTGTATTTGTCATCTAACTTTTGTGCAGCAGCTTCATCACAAATGATAGTTACATCTGGGTGTTTTTGCAAAACAGATGCAGGTACTTCTTCAGTAACTTCACCTTCAATTGTCTTCTTAATTGCATCAGCTTTCTTTTCACCAAAAGCGAGTAACACGATCTTCTTAGCAGACATAATGTTTGCGATTCCCATACAAATTGCATTCTTAGGTACTTCATCAATTGTGTCAAAGAAGCGAGAATTTGCTTTAATAGTATTTTCTGTCAACTTAACTTCGTGAGTTGTTGAGTCAAAAGAAGTTCCTGGTTCGTTAAAGGCAATGTGGCCGTTACGACCAATTCCTAATAATTGAATGTCGATTGGGTGCTTCTTGATGATTTCATCGTATGCTTTGCAAGTAGCAGCTACATCATCAGTTGTTCCGTCTGGAACGTAAGACTTTTTAAATGGTTTCTTAGAAAATAAGTTTTGTTCCATGAAGTAGTGATAACTTTGGTCATTATATGGACTTAAGCCAACGTATTCGTCAAGGTTAATACTAATTAAATCTTCAAAGTTTAAATCACTGTTAACCATATTACTGTAGAGGGTAAGAGGTGAAGATCCTGTAGCTAAGCCAAGTACTTTAGCACCTTTTTTAATTCCATCACTAAAAATTTCAAATGCTTTTGCCCCACCAATAACTTTATCTTTTACAACTATAACTTTCATAATAATTCCCTCCTTATTTGCTGGTCTAGTCCATTATAAAATGGTCTATGCCATTTTGTCAAATTAAAAATGTAGTAGAATTTAAGTGAGGTGAAAATGATGGATATAACAGGCTTAGGAATGGGAACTTGGAATATGGGAGAAGATCCCCAAAAGAAAAAAGATGAAATTTCAGCAATTAGATATGGTCTAGATAATGGAATTTCGATTATTGATACTGCCGAGATGTATGGTGAAGGAAAAAGCGAAAGCCTTATTGGACAAGCACTTGAAGGCTATGATCGAACAAAAGTATATTTAATTTCGAAGTTTTATCCATATCATGCTACGCCAGGACTTGAACGAAAAAGTTTGGAAGCTAGTTTAAAAAGATTGAAGACAGATTACTTAGATTTATACTTGCTTCATTGGCGGGGTAGTCACCGTTTGTCTGATACTATTAGAGGCCTAGAAGAATTAAAAAAAGAAGGTCTTATCAAGAATTGGGGCGTTTCCAATTTTGATACCGATGATATGAAGGAATTATTTTCTTTGCCTGATGGGAAAAAGTGTTTTGCTAATGAAGATTTGTATAATTTGGATCATCGTGGTGTGGAATATGATTTATTACCATGGCAAGAGAAAAAACATGTTAACTTTATTGGATATTCACCATTTAATTCAGGCAAAGGTGATAGCATCAGGATTACTCACAATTTAAAAGAAGTTGCGCGTGCGCATGGTGCTACACCGCATCAAATCATGCTGGCCTGGGTATTAAGAAATGGAAAAATTTTATCGATTCCAAAAGCAGGGAAAGTAAGCCACGTAAAAGATAATTTGGCTGCACAAGATATTCAGTTGAGTGAAGATGAATTACGATTGATTAATGCGGACTTCCCTCAACCTACCAAAAAAGAGCCTTTAGATATGATCTGAATTTATGTATTTAAAAAGATCGTCCTTTCAATTTGAAGGGGCGATCTTTTTTATTGAAGATATTCAATTACTATTTTAGGTTATTTGCTATTCCAAGTTAATGCTTTTGAATAATTATTATATATAAATAATTTAAAATTAATAAAAGATGAATTATTCACTTCTAAGGGCAATTGCAGCATCTTTCTTAGCGGCAATTCTTGCAGGAATGTGTCCACCAATCAAAGTTAAGATGGTTGAAATGATGATTAAAATTAGTGCAGCAACTGGATCTAATTGTGCAACATTTGCTAAATCAGTTATCTTGTAAATGACTGAGTTAATTGGGAATGTTAATAAATAGCCGATTCCTACACCTAACACACCAGAGAAAATTCCTAGAATAAAGGTTTCGGCATCGAAAACGCGAGTAATATCACGCTTCCGAGCTCCAAGAGCCTTAAGAACACCGATTTCTTTAGTTCTTTCAAGAACAGAAGTATAAGTTAAAATACCAATCATTATCATTGAAGTAATTAATGAGATAGCAGCAAAGGCTACAAGGACTGCGGTAATTCCGTTTAATAAACCACCAGTCATGCTTGTAACGGCACTCGACATATCTGTATAAATGATCTGGTTCTTTTTACTTTTGCCTTTATTCCATTTATCAAGATAATCTAGTACTTTATCTTTTGAATCAAAATTATTTGGATAAATCATGATGCCGATTGGGAGGCTAGTACCACCAAGAGCTTGCATTAATTGTTTCTTCTCAGTGGCATTAATATTTTGACCGGTCATGACATTGCGGTTACTTCTTCTTTGAGCAGTCACGATTTCAGAATTCTTATTTTGATCGACAACTTTCTGAGACAGCTTGTCGCTGTAGGCAATTCCCGTTGAAAGAAGTGCCATTGAATCTTCATTTTTAGGTCTAATGATTCCTACTAAATGTAATTTTGTTCCAGCATTGTACATTTGAGAATTTGTTTTACCTGGAACAAAGATTCCTGTAGGTATTTTTTGATAATAATCATTATTAGGAACAATACTAAATTCTTTTCCGATTAACTTATTAAATTTAAGCTGTTTCCCGTTTTTAATATCAAAGCCTAAATTCTTCAAAGCGTTGATATTGATCGTATTTTTATTATCAGTGACTAGGACCAAATCAGTAGTTTTAGTTGGCCAATTGCCGGATAATAATTGATAATTTTGCTTTAAAAAGTTGCCTTTCTTTTTATTAAGCGTAGTAGGGAAGACACTTGAGCCGATTCCGACAGAGCTCATTGCTTGAGAGCGCATTTGTTGCATACTCTGACTGCTGTCAGGATCGTTATTTGAAAATTGCACCCGGTCAATTTGTCCATCTTTTTTGCTAAGTAAATTTAAGTTAACAGCACGTTGATAAGAAATGTTGTTAGCATAATTAGGATTGATCTTTTTCACATAATTAACGTAGGCTTCAGTTAATTTATTATTATGAGTTGCTTGTTCGCTCTGATCTTTTTTAGCAGTAATAAAACCGCGATTCTTAACATTCTTGTCAGAAGCTTTTCTTGTTTGAACAGCATTCATGTCCGTGGCTGTCGGAGTAATGGCGACGGGATATTTAGCCAGCGCTTTACTCATTGTGGTATCTATTTGTTTTTGAAAACCGTTTGAAATAGAAAGTACGACAGCAATCGAAATAATTCCGATACTAGAAGCAAAAGCTGTTAAAATTGTTCGCCCTTTTTTAGTTAAAATATTGGTAAAACTCAATTTAATGGCGTTCCAATATGACATCTTGGTGCGTTTTAACCTAAAATTTTCTTTTATTTCATCAACTTTATATTGATCAGAATCGTGTAATATTTTTCCGTCTTGGAAATTAACAATTCTTGTCGCATATTCCTTAGCTAAGTCAGGGTTGTGGGTTACCATGATTACTAATCGATTTTTGGATAATTTCTTAATTAGTTTCATGATTTGAACTGAAGTTTCAGTATCTAAGGCTCCAGTTGGTTCATCACAAAGCAAAATATCGGGATCATTGGCGATCGCTCTAGCGATGGCAACTCGCTGCATTTGTCCACCGGATAATTGGTTAGGATTTTTATTAATGTGATCCTTTAAGCCGACTTCTGTCAGAGCTTGAATTGCTTTTTCGCGCTGTTTTTTGGCTGGCACACCAGATAAATTCATTCCCAATTCCACGTTATCAATGATTGATAGGTGAGAAATTAAATTGTAATTTTGGAAGATAAAACCAATTGTATTATTTCGATAGGCGTCCCAATCTGTTTCTTTAAAATTTTTGGTCGATTTACCATTAATGATTAAATCACCACTATTATAACGATCAAGACCGCCAATAATATTTAACATTGTAGTTTTACCAGAACCACTTGGTCCTAGAATAGCGACGAATTCTTGATCGCGAAAAGAAATAGAGACATCGTCTAAAGCATGAGTGACGGTGTCTCCAACGTGATATGATTTTCGAATATCTTTTAGTTGAAGCATACTTTAACCTTTCTAACAAATAATTAGTTAAAGATTAGTATATCATCAACCTTAATGTGATTTCATGTTTGCAAATTAACCTTTATTAGAATTTAATTACATCATTTGCCATTTCTCAAGGCCAAGAGCCACAAAAATTGCTTGAATGATGCAGAACAAAATGATTAGTCCAATGATAATTGCGTGGCGCTTTTTATGCATAACGAACACGCCGGCAAATTCACGAATAACTGCATTAGGCAGGAAATATAGGCGAGTATAGCAACCCACGCCATTTACGTTTAATCCTGCTATTTTTGCATAAAGACCAGCACGGAAAATATGGTAATTATTACTGAAGAATTTTGCTCTAAAATCTGGACTACCAAAATCTTTAGTAGCTAATTCTTTAGAAAAAAGCATATTTTGGTAGGTATTTTTTGATTGATCCTCAAGTAAAATCATGTCAGGACTGATTCCGCGACTAATAGCATAATCAGCCATTGCCTGTGCTTCAGATACTTTTTCGTCGTTACCTTGTCCACCAGACATAATTAATTTAGGCATTTTGCGACCCTTAGCTTTTTGTTTTAGCGCAAATTGGATTGCCCGATTAATTCTTCTAGATAAAAGGGGTGTAACTTTTTCTCCATTTAATAAACCTGCACCTAAAACAATGAGATAATCTTGCTTGTATCTGCGTGGCACGAATTGATAGAGAACAGAGTTTACCAAGAAGTTATACATTATTAACGCTAGATAAAAAGCAACGGTTGGGGCAGCGACTAATAACACATTTAACCAGCGTGGCAAGTATTTAGCCGGTCCAAGTAGACTGATAATCCAGACAACAATCAGGCCAAGACCTAAAATTAGAGTTAGTAAATTAGGCAAGGTGTGGCTTTCGTATTTCCAAACGAAATAGGCATTCCAAAGACAGAAGACCCACGAAAAGGCTACTATTAAAAAGACCAAGAAAAAAAATAGCAAAACAATCGCGCCGTATGCCATTCTTAATGTTTTCAGGTTAGTTGAAAAGACTAAAATAGTTACCCAACCCGCAAATAATAGTAGAAAAATTGTGAAAAAGACACCATTAATTAAGCGGCGTGGTTCCTTGAGCCAACATACTAAAAATATAATCAGAGAGATGGTTAAAACAATTGAATAGTAGCTAAATCCCCGATTCTGCTCAAGAAAATTAAAAAAACTAGTCATATACTCATCCCTTTAGTTATTTTTAATCACATCTATTATAATAAAGACATTACTATTTTTACTAGCAAAATAAGGGGGGATTTATTGCGATGAAAAAAATATTTTTTTATGGGGGAAATATTGCGGAAGCGATCATAGCGCTAATACTATATTCCGTTCTTCAGGTGTTTTATTTTGATGTTAAAAGTGTTCATCAAAAGTTCCACTTCACACTGCAAATACAGGTATTTGTAACGGCATTAATAACTGTGATTGTCTTGTATCTTCTACTTTGGCTATATAAAAGGCAACTAAAAGAGGTTAATTATTGGGACTTTAATGAAGAACCACACTGGGATAAGAAGAGAATAGGGATTGCTATTTTAGGTTTTGTAATTCTGATTATTTCGCAGATTATTATCTTTAAAATTGTAGGTGGAACTAATACTCAGCCCAAAAATCAACAAGAATTAAATGAGTTAGCTAAGCAGAGTGGAAAGATGTTTAACTTGTTAGTTGTCTTTTTTGGACCATTCTGTGAGGAAATTATTTTTAGAGGAATGTTTTTCAACACATTCTGTACAAAGAAAACCAAAGCAAATAAGTGGATTGGTATTATTGTCAGCGGCTTTTTGTTCGCATATGTTCACGATAGTTCCTTTAGTAAATTTATCTTCGTTTATTGGGCAATGGGCTGTATTCTAGGATGGGTATACCTGGAAACTAAAGATCTACGCTATTCAATGATTGCGCATATGTTAAATAATGCAATGAGTTTGATATAGTTACACGTGAAACTCTATCTCTCAGGGAGGCAAGTATATGAAAATTTTGGTAACTGGTTTTGATCCTTTTGGTGGCGAAAAAATTAATCCAGCAATAGAAGCTGTCAAAAGATTGCCTGATGAAATAAAGGGTGTAAAGATTGTTAAATTAGAAATTCCAACTGTTTTCAATAAATCTGCAGAAGTAGTGAAAAAGAAAATTATTGAGGAACAACCTGACTATGTATTAAATGTTGGTCAAGCTGGTGGAAGAGCGTGTTTAACTCCAGAAAGAGTAGCAATTAATATTAATGACGGACGAATTCCAGATAATGTGGGCTATCAGCCATTAGGTGAAGAAATTCAAAAAGATGGCCCGGCAGCTTATTTTACGCAGTTGCCGATTAAAGCCGAAGTTAAGGCAATTAGGGATTCAGGAATTCCCGCGTCTGTTTCTAATACGGCCGGGACTTATGTCTGCAACCATATTTTTTATCAAGTGCAGTATATGCGGGAAAAGTATTTTCCAAAAATTAAAGCAGGTTTTATTCATATTCCATTTTTACCTGAGCAAGTGGTGAATAAACCACAGATGCCATCTATGGCGTTAGAGGATATCGTTAAAGGCTTAACTGCTGCACTGGGTGCCATTATTGAATATGATGGCAAGAGTGATTTGACATCAGTTGAAGGTCAGCTGCACTAAAAAAGCGGATGAGAAATTAAGTCTTCTCATCTGCCTTTTTTTCTTAGTCATTAATGTTTTTTCTTAGTCAAAAGAGGTAAAATACCTAAGAAAAATAATATTTGACGAAGAAAAGCCACTCTTAGAAGTGGTTTTTTGCTTGGTCAATAAATTCTTGCGCACTTTTACCTACTTCTTCTAACCCGGTGAGATAATAAGTTTTAGCGATAATTTTGGCTTTATCCAAATCTTCTTGGCGATGACTGTAGTGGTAATTAACAATATAGCGACTAAGATAAATCATGCACTTAGCAAGAAAGATATCGGGTAAATTAGGTAGTTTCTTTGCTGCTTCAAAAAATTGCTCTGTTTCAGCAAATTTTTTATTTTCAATTAATTGGTAAATTATATTATTGATAATTCCAGCTATTGCTAAAAAACTTTTATCATCGTTAGTTTTGTCAATTCGTTTGATCACTTGTTTAGTAATGACGATATTTGTTTTGTAGTCGTACATAAACATGAAGTTAGTGTAGAGTTCAAGTTTGAAAAGGCTAAAATTGGGAATATTAAAGATCTTTTCTTTTAAATTCTTGGCGATAGTTTGATCAGGTACATAATTCTGATTTATATCATCTTTTACACTCTCAATTTGGCCCTGCATCAAGAGAATACTTTCTTCTTTATCTTCTTGTGGCCAATCAGCCTTCTTTATTTGTTCAATCAAAGAATTAAGTTTGTCTAGATCGTTTTTATAAACGGCATTGATTGCGATTCTGTTAATGGCATTTCTTTGATTATCGATAATTCTTTTTTCATCGTTAAGTAGTTCGAAGAAATCACCAATTGCGAGACCATTGTAATCCAGAATTGCAATTAAATCTTCAGCCGAAATGCGATGCTGATTTTTCTCAACTTTGGCATAAAAAGATGGACTAACAATATCACCGATCCAGGCCCTTTGAGTTTTACCACTTTCTAGTCTTTTTTCTTTTAGTAATTCGCCAATTGTCATGTTTTTCTCCTTGAAAATGTCGGATACGCCACTTTTTAAAATTAACTTCTTTTTCATATTATTATAATTTCAACAACAAACGGAATAAAGAAAAAAGAGGTTAGAACTATGAACGTATTTTTAAAAAATGCAAACTATAGAAGATTTTCATTTGCAAGTTTCTTATCAAGCGCTGGTGATATTCTTTTCTACTTAGCATTCATGACTTACGCAAGTAAATTACAAAATTACTCGTTAGCTCTATCATTGATCGCCATTTCAGAGTCAATTCCCCGTTTGCTAGAAATTTTTGGCGGTTACCTTGCTGATCGGACAAAAAATAAATTCAGAAATATTTTCTTATGTTCGGTAATCAGATTCGCTCTTTACTCTATTGTTGGAATTCTCTTCGTTACTAATATTTCACAATGGGGTCTAGTGATTGTAATCGTTGTTATCAACTTCTTTTCAGATACAACCGGTTCATACTCAGGTGGATTAGTTGCACCTTTAATCGTCGATCTTGTAGGAAAAGAAGAATATGGTGAAGCTGAAGGTTTTACTAATGGTATCGGCCAAGTTATCAATATGACGGCACAATTTGCTGGTTCTGCATTACTTCTTGTGATGTCATACTCGTCATTAGCCTTTTTAAATGCAGCTACCTTCTTGTTAGCAGGAATTCTCTACGCTAGTGTTGGCCTTAAGAATAAAAAGGGTGGACAAGTTTTAGAAACTAAGGAAGTTAACGATCAAAAGTTTTTTGCCACAATGAAGTCATCATTTGTGCAAGTTAGAAAGCAAAATGGTTTATTAACAACAGTTTTAATTATTGCTTTATTAAATGGCTCTTTATCTGCAATTGAACCTTTAACCACAATTGTGTTAGCAGCGCATCGTTCAACAATGGTTATTGGAACTTACAGCTTCACTCTTGCATTAATTAGTACTATCACGGGTATCGGCTTTGTTTTAGGGACAATGTTTGGCCCACAATTATTGAAAAAAGTATCAATTTTTACACTCGCAATTATTTCAAACGCTTTGAGTATCGTAACGACTATTAGTGTGTTGCTAGCAAACACATACTTAATTTTAGGATTTTTCTTCTTCTTAGCAGCAGTTGCCGGTGTTGCTTCAATTAAATTACAACAATGGTTAGTTAATGCGGTTGACCATAAGATCTTAGCATCAACAGTTGGTTTGTTAAGTACGATCTTGAGTGTTGCTTCACCATTAATGACAAGTGTATTAACTACTATTTCAGGTGGAATAAATGTTAATGTAGCTCTTATTGTTTTAATCATTGTTGAAGGTGTAACCTTGGGCGTTGCCGTAATGGTTGCTCTTAAGCAGAAACAGTTAAATAAAGCAGACGAAAATGTAGTAGCTGCTTAATAATTATTCAGGTAATATTTACTTATTATTTCCTGGGTAATAATAAAGTTTTGACCTTGAAAAATTGTCTAAAAAGTTTATAGTGATAACAGAAATAAATAGGCGATGACGTTCGCCGTTAACCGAGTAAAATCTGATGACGTCTACTATTACATGATGAGTGGGGTAGTAGGCGCTTTTTTATTTCTGGAGGAATTTTGAATGAATCAGAAACTTGAGAATTATCTAAGTGTTGGTTTCTTTGCCTTTTTTGGTGGAGCATTAAGGTGTTTACTAACAAATTTATGGTCACAGACCGGAACGTTTGTAGCAAATGTAGTTGGATGCTTTTTGCTCGCTGCTTTGACATATTTCTTCTTACAATACAGAGAAGGACGTGATTGGCTGGCAACAGGACTTTCAACTGGCTTTGTTGGTGCTTTTACAACGTTTTCTAGTTTTCACCTTGATACTTTAAAGCAGCTGCAGGAACCGAATTATCAGCCAGCTTTAATTTACTTTTTCTCCTCAATTATTTTTGGCTTACTTTTTGCGGCTTTAGGAATGTATGTAGGTAGTGAACTAGGTAAAAGATTGGTAGGTAGAGCATAATGGATATTGTTTGTGCAGGAGTTGGTGCAATTTTTGGCGCAATTGTTAGATATGCAATTACGAATTATGGTAAGAAAAATTGGAATAATGAATTTCCATTTGCTACGTTACTAATTAATTTATCGGGTGCATTTTTATTAGGTTTGGTATTTGCACTAAAATTGCCAGTTTTTGTGTATGCTTTTTTAGGTACAGGAGTTTTAGGCGGTTATACGACTTTTTCAACACTGAATGTTGAACTATTGAGTAAATTAAAAGATAAAAGCTATCAAATTTTTTGGATATATTTAATCGCATCATATTTAGGTGGAATTATTTTAGTGTTTTTAGGATTCGCCCTGGGAAAATTTTGTTGATAAAAATTTAATCAATTAAAAAAACGTTCTCACTTTAATGAGAACGTTTTTCTTTACTGTGTAAGACTAACCAAATAATAGAAGTCAAAGCGGCAATATCAAAGCACCAAATTCCAGGATGAAAGCCGCCAACTATAGGAATAAAACCGATAATTGCGATGTTTTGATCATAAATAGCTGAAGTTATTTTCGCTAAATGTATCTTTTCTGTCGAATTCATTCATTCGTTTTTCTCCTATTTTTAATGTCTGTTGTGTAGAATATGAGTAATTTAATTGTATCAATAATTTTCACCATATAAATAAATTGTTGAAGTCATCTAAAATTGCTATAATAAGAAATAAAAAAGAGACTGATAAATGAAGTCAACCTCTCGCTGAGCAGAATCCACTTTGGTGGCAGCTGTCTCAAAAATAGTTATAATTTATTTTTTTGCTCTTCTTATTTCATGAATTCAGTACTTTCGTTTTGCTTTTTAATATAGTGATTCAAGATAAATGGTGAAAGCACTGTTGTCACGATAATTACTAATATTAAGCTTGAGTAAATATCTTCAGGGAATAAATGATGATTAATTCCAATTTGCGCCACAATTAATGCCACTTCACCACGAGAAATCATTCCAGCTCCGACGATATTACCTTCATTTTTAGTAAAGCCAAAAACTTCACTAGAGTATTTCCCAGCCCAGAACTTCGAAACAAGAGCCAAAATGGTCATGACGATAATGAACCAAATATCTTGGATAAAACTTTCGAAAGTCATTGATAATCCGATATCAGCGAAGAATACCGGTATGAAAATTGCATATCCAATTGAAGAAACAGATGAATTTACTTCCTTATATTGAGGTGTTTGTCTAATTGCAAGTCCACCGAAGAAAGCCCCAACGACAGCTGATAAACCAACGAAATCAGCTGCCCAAGCCATCGCAAGAGCTAATACCAGTGATGCGATAACTACTGAGTAATTAACGTCTATTTTTTCAGCAGCCTTCATAAAGTGAGGGGCAACCCATTTGTATATTAGCCAGACAACAATGAAATATGATGCTTCGATCAGTAAGTTGATTAAAAAGTTATCAGTTACTCCGCTTTTACCACCTTCGTGACTGAAAGTGGTGAATAAACTAAGAACTACAACAGCTAAAATGTCGTCAACTACCGCTGCTCCTAAAATTGCTGAACCGGCACGTGTATGTAGTTTATTTGCTTCTTGTAAAACCACAACTGAAATGGAAACACTCGTTGCGGCGAAGACAATCCCGATAAATAATGCTTCCAAAAATTTCATGCCGAAAGCCATAGAAGCTAATCCGGTAAAGACAACTGGCAGAATAACCCCAACTGCTGCTACCGTAAAACTTAATTTAAAATATTTTTTTAGCAGATCAAGATCACTTTCCAGTCCCGCTAAGAACATTAACAAGATAACCCCGAATTCGGAAAAGAGGGCAACAATGCTATCTGGATGCACCCAGCCTAAAATTGCGGGTCCCAAGATAATTCCAGATAAAAGTTGACCGATTACTGCAGGCATATTAAGACGTGAAAAGAGTTGTCCTAATAAGACAGTAGTAATTAAGATTAAAATTAACTCCCCTAAAAAGTGCATAGATGTCCTTTCTAAATAAAATCGGATAGAATAAAAGACTTACAAGTAATCGCTTATTGACCCAAATAAGCAAATCTTGAAAGTCTTTTTTAAAACCCAACCACATAATAAATATTTAATTAATATTTATTATTTTATGATGTTTAACTTAAAGATGCAAATGAGAGAATTGACTTATTCTTTATTAAACCAGCTTTTAGCACGAGCAGCTGCATCAAATGGCAAACTATCTGATAAAAAGCAGCATAATAACCATTTATTAAAATAATCATTGTCCCCATCGTGAATAGCGTAAGCATCCTTTTTAAATTCTTGAACACTGCCGTACTCGATTTGAATAGGAACGCAGATAAAATTGTCCTTAATCTCGTAATCTGATTCGTCCGGGTGAAGAAGGCTAAAGCCGCGAGGTAAATTAGCTTCAATTATTTGAAACAAATTGTCATCATCGCTGACAGCAGCGGATTCAATTACAGCATCTTGGTGGATATTTTCAAGATCATTTATGATTTCAGCATTACTTATTGTATTAAGGTCATCGTCAATATATAAAATCGTTATCATATAAAATCCAAATCTTTCTATTTTTATTAATTAGTTTTTTTCATACTATCGAGCTTTGATTTATAAGTCAATGAAATAAAGTTTGATTACTGGCTATGACTAATAAAAAAATATGATATTATGAGTAATAAGTTAAAATTTGCTTATGATTAATAATAGATCAAAGGCGATAATTTTATGAAGAAAAAAAGAATATTGATTTAAAATGGTTTTTATTTCATACGCCAAAATATTTAATCTTTTTGATTATTCTATTTTCGATTACAAGTTCATTTGAAGGCGTACTTAATGGGTATGTCATGGGACAAGTCGTAAAACTAGATTTTAAAGATATTTCCAAAATTTTTATGTTTGCAATCGTTGCCTTTTTCGCTTACGTTATTACTTATTTATCAGTTTTGGGATTTATGTTAGCAGGACAAAAAGCAATCCAACATTTGAATCAACAATTAAAGCAAGAATATTTTGAATCTGCTTTTTTAAGATCATTGAAGGTTCAAAGTAGAGAAAGTTCAGCTGATGTAATTAATAATGTAACTAGTGTTGCTAAGCAAATTGAAGAATCATATTTTACTCCGCTTATTTATGGTATCCAAGTTTTTGCCACCTTTGTATCGACCACTTTTGTTGTTTTGAAAATTAGTTTGGTTATGGGGTTAATTTATATTGCTTTTTCAAGTTTGTCATTGATTCCAGGATATATCGGTCAAAAGAAACTTAATGTAAAAGCATCGACTTGGCGAAATGCGAATGCCAACCTTGTTACAAAGATGAAGGACTATTTTCAAGGTAGAAGAGAAATCTATAATTATAACGTTATTAACAATTTCTTTGTATCACTTAAACGAACAATTGGATTTGAAGAAGAAAAATATACCAAATTAAATAATTATCAATATTTTTTGCGAATATTGGCTGGAATGTTTGCTGTACTAACCTTTTTAGGACCAATTTTTGTAGCTTTGGTTTTTGCCCAAAATCACTTGTTTAGTATCACCGCAAGCATGATTGTTACTTTATCTTTAACAGCTAATCATGTTGTTACGAGCTTAAGTGATATTGCAAAATTTCAAACTTCAATTCAAAGTACAAAGGCCTTACGCAAGATTAAATATAGTGATGAAAAATTAAAAGAAGTTCCTTTAGGTGATTCGAATGAGTCTGAAAACTTAGTAGTATCGGATTTATCTGTAGATATAGGAAGAAAAACAATTTTTCAAAATATTAATTTGACTCTACATCCCGGTGAAAAACTTTTAATTACCGGTAAATCAGGTGTAGGTAAAACCACTTTTTTGCAGACACTATCAGGTATAATTAAGCCAAATTACGGAACGGCTAAACTAAATAATAAATTGCTGACGCCAGCAGATTATACTTATATTTCGCAAAATGTTTGGTTGTTTTCAGATACGCTTAGAAATAACTTAACGCTTTTTGAATCATTTACAGATAAGGAATTAATTGCGGTTTTAAAAAAAGTAGAGCTGTGGGATGAGCTGCCGCAAGATCCTTTACAAATGGTGATTAAAGAAGATCACTCTAATATTTCGGGAGGACAAGCGCAACGAATTGCGATTGCACGTGGATTGTTAAGAAAGAAAAAAATATATTTATTAGATGAAATTACGTCTAGTCTTGATCAAGAAAATGCAACAGAAATTAGAGAATTAATTTATCGGTTGCCAATTACAATGATTGAAGTTGCACATAATTATAATGAAGATCTACTTAATAAATATCATGTGAAAATCGGTAAGTTTGAAAAGAATAGACTGAATATTGAATAAAAAAAGAAGAATAATGGATGATCATCATTCTTCTTTTGCTTAATATTTAAAAATATTCTTTATTCTTTTAATCCCGTTTGTGAAGGATTCTTAGGTTCAGTCTTAGCAAGCAATGCTAAACAAATCGTAATTAAATCAACAACTTCCTGCAAGATTGCCCCAATAAATGCTGGAATTACACCAGTTGCAGCAATAATTTCCAAAATAATAACGATTGTGATAGCTGTTAAAACATCGATGTTAGCAACCTTCATCGTATGTTTACCAATCGCAACTGCATCGTTAACCTTACTTAAGTCGTTAACCATAATAACGGCATCAGCACTTTCACTAGCAGCAGTAGCACCCTTGGCACCCATAGCAATACCAACGTCAGCAGCAGTTAAACTTGGAGCATCGTTAACGCCATCACCTGTCATTACTACCGGACGTAAGTCGGCTGGAACTCCCTTAATTGCTTCAATCTTTTGTTTTGGAAGAAGGTCAGCCTTAACTTCGCTATCATTAATACCAGCAGCACTAGCAATTTGATCAGCAACATTTCTGTGATCACCAGTTAACATTATAATTTGCTTTGCACCTTGACGGCGAAGACGCGCAATTGTTTCTGGCGTTTCTGGTCTAATTTGATCCTTAAAGGTAATGTAACCGGCGAATTGACCATTGATTGATACATAAACAGCAGTGGCACCCGCATCAATTCCTTCATGTTCAGGAGCAACAAAGCTAAGTTTACCAACTTTAACTTGTTTGCCATCAACAGTTCCTTCAACACCTTGACCAGTTGTTTCCTTTAAATCAGTTACTGGTTTAATTTCATCTTTTGCAGTACTTTCAACTAAAGAAGTAGCAATAATATGTGATGATTGTTGTTCAACACTAGCAGCCAAGCTTTGAATTTCTTTTTCATTAAAGTCAGCACTAGGAATAATGTCGCTAACTTCTAGCTTGTTTTGCGTTAAAGTACCGGTCTTATCAAAGGCAAAAGTCTTAGCACGTGATAATTTTTCAAGTGTTGGACCAGACTTAACAATGATGTGGTGACGTGACATTGAACTCATTCCTGATACTAAAGCAACAGGAGCTGCAATTAGTAATGGACATGGAGAAGCCACAACCATAACTTCCGCAAAACGAGTAAAGTTCCAACCACCCATTGCCATGGCTACAAAACCAATGATTAAAGAAATAATCGTAAATGGAACGGCGTAACGGTCAGCCATTTTAACGAATTTAGCTGGTTGAGCTTCAGAAGATTTAACTAAAGCAACGATTGACTGATATTCAGAATCTTTAGCTAATTTAGTTACTTCCATTTCAACGGCAACATCACCGTTAATTGAACCAGACATTAATTCGTCGCCCGGCTTTTTAGCCACCGGCACTGATTCACCAGTAAGTGATGATTGATCGAAGCTGGAATCACCTTTTAAAATCTTACCGTCAACAGGAACTTGTTCTGCTGGCTTGATTAAAACATGATCACCAATCTTAAGATCATCAACATCAACTTCGCTGATTTGGCCGTTTACTAACTTATTGGCCTTACGAGGTGTGTTATCAAGAAGTGAACGTAATTCCTTGTCAGCTTGACTTGTTGCGTAATCTTCAAGTGATTCACCACCGGTGAACATTACTAAGATCATCCAAGCTGCCCAGTAATTACGAATAATCATTGTTGAAACAATGGCGATAATTGCAAGAACGTCGACACCCCAGCGTCCTCTTCTAATATCACCGATCATTTCAATTGCCATATTAATGGCAGTGTAAATACCAATAATATCAATTAAAATTTCAGAATAGGTGATGCCTGTTACACCCATAAATGTGAAATTGGTAAAAATAGGTTGCAAATGTAAGCCAAAGTCAAAAATGGCACTTAAAGCACCTGCAAGTAAAACTACCAAAAATTTCCATTGGCGTTTAATCATAAATCTCTTCCCCCACAAAATAGAAATATTATTTTTATCTATATCTAGATTATAATCATTCTAAATTAGAAAGCAAAATAAAAATGAGTATTTTACTTAACACTCATTTTTTCACTAACATCATATTTTATATCAAATGTATGAACTACGTAATTAAAGGCCTTAATCCACTCACGTCTTGTTAATAGTCCTTGAAACACGCCTCTATCGTCAACTACGGGAAGAAAGGCATTATCAATTAATAGATGAAGCTGACTTTCAAGTGTAGTTTGGACGAAATTAATTGTCGATACTTCTTTTTGCATAACATCGCGCACTTGTAATTCATTTAAGGGATCAGTTGAAATTTCATCAGTCTGCAGCATTTTATCAGTAATCATTGCTAAGCTGATTAAGCCAACGACATGCCGTTCTTTGTCTAAAACAGGAATTTTAGAATATTTAACTTTAGTCAAAATTAAGAAGGCGTGATATAACGGATTGTCATCTTGAACAAAGGCAATCCGACTCGCCGGAATAAGAAAAGATCCCGATTTTTCTTCGATAAGATGTTTGATAGCGGGGGAAAACATGAAAACACTTACCTTTCTTTTTTAACTTTATCTTACTAGAAATGAAGAAAAAGGAAAAGGCTCGCAAACTTTGCGAGCCTTATTAGTTTCATCTACTTTGGAGGAGTAAGAATGAATGAAATAAAAAAGTGGGAGTATGTAACAAGTTTTTTCTTCCTTGCTACAATTTATATAATACGTGTTAATTGTGAACTAAAAATGTATAAATTCTTATGAAATGGTAAAGAAAGATAAGCGATTTTTTTAAAACAAAAAGAAAAGCTCACGCAACGCACGTGAGCTGAAAGGGATAGATATGAAATTGGCGAAAAAGCCAATCGTTTTTATTTTCATTATTTACTTGGAGGAGTATGAATGAAAAACAAAAAAGTTGAATTGTATCGGACGAATTTTTCCTTAATCTCGTTCGCTACAATTTATATAATACTAATTAATTGTGAAAAAAGTGTGACAAATTTGTTTATATTTATGTAATATAACAAAAAAATTGGCTAATTATTGGAATAAACTTATGCATAATGGTATTTTGCATAGTATTAATTTCATTTATAATAATTAACAATATAAGAACTATAGAAAATTGTTTAGAAAGGAAATAATTTTTGGTCAAAAAGTTAGGGCGAATAATCAAAATCTTTGTTTTACTTCTAATTGCAGGTGCCGTCATTGGCATCGCAGGCTATTTTGGCTATCAGTGGTATGAAGAACATGAATTAAATGTTAATCGCCCAAAAGTGGTCAAGGCTCAAGATGGAACTAATACCAATGCGGCTTGGTATAGCAATTCTTTTTATCAAAAACAGCTTAAGAAAAAATATTCCTTCATTAATAAGGTGTCAAATTATGTACCACCAAGAACGTGGGATGGAAAAGATTTTGTCATTCCGGGACTCATTTCAACAAAAAGTTATAATTTTAAGACCGGTAATTTTGATACGGCTACTAAAATGACGCCACAAGGTTTAACAGTTGCTGGTAAATATATTTTAATTACGGCTTATGATGGGGATCATGAACATGCTTCAGTTATTTATGTCATCGATAGAAGAACTGGTAAATATTTTAAAACAATTCAGGTTAAAGGTAAGCCACATTTAGGCGGAATTGCCTATGATCCGGTGGGGAAAAATGTCTGGTTGACCGGTTCAATCGGAAAATCTTCAGCTTTAATGGCATTTCCAGTAAAAGAGATTGGAAAATATGATGAAAAACGGCATTCACCGATTGAGTATATTCATGAGATTTCCATTCCGACACTTGAACGAGCTTCGACAGTAACTTATTATGATAATCAATTATTTGTTGGATTATTTAATATGTATAAACGTGGGCGCGTTGCTAGTTATACAATTTCTAGAAGTGGAAAAAATAAAAATTCAATCAGTAATAATGAAATAAAATCAGTAACTGGTACAATTTCATGGTCTGATCCAGATGGAGTAACTTCAATGGATAAGCAGGTTCAAGGAATTGCCATTTATGATAATAAAATATTTGTGAGTCAATCTTATGGTAGTAAGGATTCCAAATTATATATATTTCCGTCAACGGCCTTACATGCACTTGATGAAAAAAATGCGGAATTAGTGATTTCTATGCCGCCATATTTGGAGCAAATTGTTGCTTATAAAGGACAACTACTTTGTCTATTTGAATCTGGCTCTAGGCAATATGCTAAGCCGAATATTATGATTATGGATCGCATCCTTTCAATAAACATTAATGCGCTATTTGGTAATTAAGGAGAAAAATGAAACAAGAATATAATAAAAAAATTGTCTTTTGGTTACGATTAGCTGGTTGGTTATGCCTACTTCCAGCTTCTGCATGGCTCTATTTATTCCAAACAAGTCAAGAAGAGACAGGTAGTTATCTCTTCCTTGTTTTACTAATCTTTATTGTTTTATTTGCACTTTTTGTTTTAGTAACTGCTAAGTCTAAAAGATGGCTTAATCCAAGTAAGGTATTAATTTTAGCCATCTTTGCACTGATCTTTGTTCCAGTAGTTATTTCGATTCCAATCTTTTTAGCATATGGTAATGCTAAAAAATTAAATCAATAATTGAATCGCAGACGGATTTTAATAGTATGCTTTGATTCTTCTAATTGTTTAAATTTGTTAAAATATAGCATGAGTGCTTTTTGACTACATATATTTGTAGTAAGATAGAGCCTAAAAAGTAAAACCGAGGGAGAAAAATGGAAAAGACAAAGAAAGTTGAATCTAAAGGCAAACTCGTTGGGATGTTTGTCCTTAAGACAATTATTTATTTTGCTATCCTAATGGCCCTGATTTATTTATATGAATATAGTGGCTTGAATTCTGTTCACTTTATTTATAACGAATTTTAAGGCAGGTGCTATTAATGATAAAAGATATAATTAAAAGAATTGATGAGATTGCAGTCAATGATCCAGAGCGTGAAGCATATAATTATCTAGGCGAAGTTAATACTTACGGTGATTTGAAAAAGCGTTCTGATGCATGGGCTCATAAATTAGAAAAATTACCAAATCATGAACCAATTATGATTTGGGGTGGTCAAAACTTTGAAATGGTCGCTAGTTTTTTAGGCTGTGTCAAGAGTGGCCACGCTTATATTCCAATTGCTAGCTATTCTAATAGCGAACGCTTATCAATGATTCAAGAAGTTTCTAAATCAAGTGTGGTTCTTGCAATTGATGAATTACCTGATGTCGATTTGCCAGGTGTCCAAGTAATTACACCAGCAGATGTAACAGATGGTGATTATGAAATTGACGAGAGTAATTTTGTCAAAGGCGACGAAAACTACTACATTATCTTTACTTCTGGTACTACTGGTAAGCCAAAAGGTGTTCAAATTAGTCATGATAATTTACTTAGTTTTGTAAATTGGGAATTAGCGGACTTTAATTTACCAGAGCACCCTAGCTTTTTAGCACAAGCACCATATTCATTTGATTTATCAGTGATGAGCTTGTATCCTGCTTTAACTGCAGGTGGCAAGTTAGTAGTTTTGCCACATGATGTTACGCAAAACTTTGCACAATTATTTAGCACATTACCAAAATTGCAATTCAATGTTTGGGTATCTACCCCATCATTTGCACAAATGTGCTTCTTGGATAAGACTTTTGATGGCGAGCATCATCCAGATTTAACTCACTTCTTATTCTGTGGTGAAGAATTACCTCATACAGAAGCAGCAATGCTTAAAAAGAAGTTCCCAGAATCACATATTTTCAATACATATGGTCCAACTGAAACAACAGTTGCCGTTACTCAAGTTGAGATTACTGATGAGATTCTTGAAAAATATGATCGTTTGCCAATTGGTCGTGCAAAAGATGATACTAAGATCACAATTGATACGACTAAGGGCGATAAGCCGGGCGAAGGAGAAATTATTCTTTCAGGTCCAAGCGTTTCAAAGGGCTATTTGAATAATCCAGAAAAAACTGAGGCAGCTTTCTTTAAGAATGATGGTGACGAATATCCAAGCTATCGTACAGGAGACGCTGGGTTCTTTGATGGTGACATGCTCTTTTACCGTGGTAGAATTGATTTCCAAATCAAGTTCAATGGTTACAGAATTGAGCTAGAAGAAATTAACTTCTATTTAACTAAAAATGAATTAGTTCGTTACGGTGTTGCAGCTCCTAAATACAGTAAGGATCATGCAGTAAAACAAATTGTAGCGGAAATCGAATTAAAAGATGATGTTCGTCGTAAGTATTCAGATGCTGAACTTACTAAGTTAATTAGAGAAGATTTAGCTAAGAATGTCATGCCATACATGATTCCACAGAGATTTGTTTACCGTGATGCATTACCAATTTCTCAAAACGGTAAAGTGGATATTAAAGCCGTTATTAAGGAGGTTAATAAGTAGTGAATTTTAATTTCATTAACTTACAGCCTTACTCAAATCCTCAGTACTTTATTTGGTTATTAATTGCTTTGATTCCAATGGTAATTGGTTTATATAATGGCCGTCGTTTTAAGACTTATGAAGCAATCTTCTCACTAGTTTTCTTATTTCTTATTTTTGATGGTACGCATTGGCAACAAGGTATTAACTTAATTCTTTATTTGATATATGAATTTATTGTTACCTTTGCTTATGCACATTATCGAACTAAAAAGGGAAGTCCTAATAAAACTTGGATCTTCTATATTGCTGTAATTTTAGCAATTTTGCCGTTAACAGCGGTTAAAGTTTTGACAGTAATGCCGGTAGGTACTGTACCATTTGTTGTTGGATTTTTAGGTATTTCATATATTACATTTAAAAACGTACAAGTGATTATGGAAACTCGTGATGGGGCAATAAAGAAAATTGAACCTGGTACTTATGCTAGATTTCTATTATTCTTCCCAACGATTTCTTCAGGACCTATTGACCGTTATCGTCGGTTTAAGAAGGATTTTGATAAGGTGCCAAGTCGAGAAGACTATATTACTGATTTACAATATGCGGTGCGCTATTTATTCCAAGGATTCCTATATAAATTTATTTTAGGCTGGTTCTTTGGAACATATTGGTTACCTAAAATTAGTCAGGCTGCACTTATTGTTGGTAATGGCGTTGGCGGCTTGAAGCTTTCATGGTGGGTCTTAGCATATATGTATTGTTACAGTATGTATCTATTCTTTGACTTTGCAGGTTATTCATTGTTTGCGGTATCAATCTCATACTTTATGGGAATTCATACGCCAATGAACTTTAACAAGCCATTTATTTCTAAGAACATTAAGGATTTCTGGAATCGTTGGCATATGACTTTGTCATTCTGGTTCCGTGATTACATCTACATGCGGTTCACTTTCTTTGCAATGAAGAAAAAATTGTTCAAGAATCGAATTAGATTATCACAAGTTTCTTACTTCCTGTTGTTCTTAATCATGGGTTTCTGGCA